>CAZCVW010000004.1:0-32350 GCA_964502185.1 uncultured Burkholderiales bacterium | reverse complement strand
TCGTCGAAGACGGCCGAGTCCGCGAAGGCTGAGGTTCTCCGGGGCGAGGATCTGGCCTGGCCCCGAAGAAATCCGAGGAATTTACGGGCTACCTGCTCGCGACCTTTCGACCTCGGCGCCGTGATGCGGCTGAAGACCTCGTCGATGTCAAGGGCCCGACTCCATGCGGCCACCTGGCTGCACCACGAACCCGGCCTCCCTTGGGAAGAAGTAAGCCACAACCTCGGCCACCACAACCTCGGCTTCACGATCGCGACCTACGTCCGCCGAGGCAGCGACGCCGAAGCCGAGGTTCGCGCCCGTCTCGACCGCTATTGAGACGGCGCGGACTTCGGCGGGAGGGAACGAGAGCGACCGAAACATTGGCGACTGCGCCGATGCGTCCCGGGGGTTGGTCCGCGGATGTGTCGCGAGCAGCTCGCCGGGCCATGTTGGCGTCGTGGGAACTGATGTTTGTGGGAATACCGACGAGATCCATTATGCTGAAGCCACCGATGGCTTCTCTGCCGAATCACCGACGGTCGCTCTCGCTCGCCGGTGCCATCAACTTCCGCGACCTGGGCGGCCACCGCACAGGTGACGGCCGGCAAACACGCTTTGGCCGTGTGTTCCGAAGCAACAGCCTCCAGGAACTGACCGACGGTGACCTCGAGATCGTCCGAGAGCGTCTGGGTCTGGTGACGGTGCTGGACCTTCGTAGTGCTCGAGAGATCCGGCACGATGGGCTGGGACCGCTTGAGCACGAGCCGCTGCGGTATGTGAACCTCCCGATACTCCAAGAGAAACGGGATTACGGGCCGGGACGAATCGAAACCGGGCTCGTGGACCGCTACTTCAGCTACCTCGACCTGGCTCAGGAGAACATCGTCCAGGCTCTGGAGACGATTTCCCAGGCGCAGCCACTCGTGTTCCACTGCTCCGCCGGCAAGGACCGCACGGGTGTTCTCGCGGCCCTATTGCTCGGCTGTCTCGGGGTCGAGGCCGAAATCGTGGTGTCTGACTATGCCGCCAAGCATCATGCGCGGGACGAGATCATTGATTTCCTGCGTCGTCGTCCCAGCTACGCCGAGAGGCTCAATCAGCTTCCCTCGAGCGCGTTGGATTCCGAGCCCCGCATCATGCGGGAATTCCTCCACATGCTGGAGGAGAGCTACGGCGGGGTTAGAGGTTGGGCAACGGCTGCCGGGGTCGGCGAGACGACCCTATGCCGGTTGGAGGCGACGCTGCTCGAGCCATCGGTGCCCTGACCCGATGAGCTTTGGCTCAGGCGAGGAGGGTGGAGCGGTGATAGGTATCTGCTGGATCAAGCATCACGTTTATGACCACCGGACCCTCGGTGGCAAAGGCGTGATCTAATGCAGGACCGATCTCGCCCGGTTCGGTGACGAGATGGCCCTGGGCCCCCAGGGCCTCCGCCACCTTGTCATAGCGGGTGCCGGGCGGCAGATCGGCCACCACGGCATAGCCGAACATCGCCTGCATGTGGTGCTTCTCGAGCCCCCAGCCGCTGTTGTTGCCCACGATCGCCACCACAGGCAACCCGTGGCGGACCAGCGTGGCGAGTTCCATCAACGAGAAGCCGGCGGCGCCATCGCCGAAGAGGACGACGACCTGCCGGCGCGGGTGGGCCAGTCTGGCCCCCATTGCGTAGCCCATTCCGATCCCGAGGCAACCGAATGGACCGGGGTCTAGGAAACAGCCAGGTGTGAAGGTGTCGACATAACGCCCGGCGTACGAGACGAAGTCCCCCCCGTCGCCGATGACGACGGCATCCCGGGCCAGCCGCTTCCGTAACTCGCCGTAGAAGCGGGGAGGGCGGATCGGCGTGCTGTCGGCCTGCAGATCCGCGTCCTCCGCGGCACGACGGCTCGTCTCCTCGTCTCGGAGTTGCTCGATCCAACCCTTGGTACGGCGTCCGGCGCCACCGGCCGCGATGAGCATCTCGAAGAGCCGGCCATGGTCCCCCACCAGCGAGCCGGCCAGCTCGACGTGCCTCGCGACCTGAGAGACGTGCTCGCAGAGGTGAACGACGCCGGCCTTGTCGAACCGACCGTAGCCGAGGCGGAAATCGAGCGGAGTCCCCGCCACGAGCACCAGATCGGCCTCCCGCAGGGCGAGGGGTCGGGCCCGCGAGATGGCCAGGTCGTGGTCAGCCGGCAGCGTGCCGCGGCCCATCCCGTTCATCACGACCGGCACCCCGAGGCCTTCGGCGAAGCGGCGTAGAGATGCCTCCGCCTTCGACCAATAAACCCCGCCGCCAGCTACGAGGACTGGTCGCTCAGCTGCGGCAAGGAGAGCGGCGACGTGCGCCAGCGCTTTACCGTCCGGCGCTCCTGGTGGCGGTGTGGCGTCGCTGGTCACGGCACCGGAGGCCTCGCCATCGATCTCGATGAGAACTGGTCCCCGGGGAGGCAGGTTCGCGAGCGCGCGTGCTGCGCCGATGACACTGGGGAGGTCGGCGGCACTCGCGGTCCGGGTCGATCGGGCGATGGTGGCCGCCATCGCTAGGTGTCGGGCGACGTGCTCGTTGCGGCCGGACGCCCCCGCAGGGTCGTCGACCACCACCATCGGAGACCCGTTCGAGAAGGCATTGGCCAGGCCGGTGATCGCCCTTGACAAGGCAAGTGGCCCGCTGAGGAGGAGTACACCTGGTTCCCGAGTCACCTTCGCCCAGGCTTCGGCCGCGAAAGCAGCCGTCTGCTCGTGGAGCGTTTCCACGACCGGGACGCCGGACTCCTCCAGGCGCCGGCACAACGGTGCATAGCGTTGCTCCACCGCGGAGAAGACGACGCGGACCCCATGTCGACGGATGGCCTCGGCAGTCGCCACGTTCGGGCACATGGGGCCGAACCTACTGCGCCTGGGCCCCCCACCGACGCGACAAGGGGCGGAGCCTTGGTAACATGGTCTGGCCAATGTATCCGTCTTGGTGCCAGCGGGCCTCGGTTTGGCTCTTTTCGAGAGCCGTCCCGGCCCCGCGGCGACACGGCGCCCCGGAGGACCGTTGAAATTCACCCGCCGCGAACTGCTTCGTGGAGCCGGGGCCCTAGCTGCTGCCGGCGTCGCCTCGGTGGTCGGGCGCGATGGGGCGAACGCACGGACGGCCGCAATCCATGACAGTCACGCCGCTGATCATGGCGGGAACATGGTGGTGGGTGAGGTGGACCTCTCCCGCTTCGACCCTTCCGCCTACCTCACCGACTTCGACTACGGCACCGTCTCGACCCTGGCCGACGGGCGGACGCTGCGGACGTGGAAGCTCTACGCCGTGGACCAGGAGATCGAGGTCGCCCCGGGCATCATGTTCCCCGCCTGGACCTACAACGGCCGCGTCCCCGGCCCGACGCTGCGCTGCACGCAGGGCGATCGCCTGCAGATCCACTTCGTAAACGCCGGCACCCACCCCCACACCATCCACTTCCACGGGATCCACGCCGCCGGGATGGACGGCGTCTTCGAGGTCGTGCAGCCCGGCGGGGAGTTCACCTACGAGTTCGACGCCGAGCCGTTCGGGCTTCACCTCTACCACTGCCACGTGCCCCCGCTACGCCGTCACATCCACAAGGGCCTCTACGGCGTGTTCATCATCGACCCGCCCGAGCCGCGACCGCCGGCCCGGGAGCTCGTCATGACGATGAACGGGTTCGACACCAACCTCGACGGCGAGAACGAGATCTATGCTGTCAACACGGTGGCCTTCCATTACGTGCGCCACCCGATCCCGCTGCGGGTCGGGGAGCTGGTGCGGATCTACCTGGTGAACCTGACCGAGTTCGATCCGCTCAACTCACTGCATACCCACGCCAACTTCTTCTCCGAGTACCGCACCGGGACGTCCCTCACCCCCAACAACTTCACCGACGTCACCGTCCTCGCCCAGGTCGAGCGGGCCGTCCTCGAGCTCACGTACAAGTTCCCTGGCACCTACATGTTCCACGCCCATCAGACCGAGTTCTCCGAGCTGGGCTGGATGGGCATGTTCCAGGTGAGCACGTGAACCTCCCGGCCCGCGTCGTCTGGCCCCGCCAGCGCGCCGTCCCCGGAGGGGTACCTGAGGTGGACCTGCACGAGCCGGTCGGAGACGGCGCCGAAGCGGCAATGGTGACACAGCCTGCAGCGCGGGCCGGCTGGGGTTGGGTCGCCGGCCTCGTAGTGGCGATCGTGGGAACGCTGGCCGCGCTGGTGCTCATGCGCCAAGCCGGGGTCGAGAGATTGCTCCGCCCACAGCCGGCCGCCATCCCCGAACTCGCCTTCGAGCAGGTCACCTTGGCCCCGGACGTGATCACGATCTCAATCCGCAACACCGGCCCGACGTCGCTCGACGTGAGCCAGGTAATGATCGACGAGGCCTATCGGGTGTTCACCGTGGAGCCGGGCCGGAACCTCGACCGGCTGGAGTCCGCCCGCCTTCGCATCCCCTATCCATGGGTGGCGGGGGAGCCGCTGTCCATCGCCGTGGTCGACTCGACGGGTATGACGTACGTCCACGACGTCGAGGCCGCTGCCGAGACCCCCACGGCCAGCGGCCGGACCGTGATCGGCTACGTCCTTCTCGGCACCTACATGGGCGTCCTCCCCGTCTTCATCGGCCTGCTGTTCCTACCGGCCCTGGCCCGCCTCGGTCGGCGCGGCCTGCGGTTCCTGCTCGGGTTCACAGGCGGACTGCTCATGTTCCTGGCTGTCGACGCCCTCGGCGAGTCCCTCGAACTGGCCAGCGAGCTCGCCTCCGTCTTCCAGGGGCCGGCCCTCGTGTTCGCCGGGGCGGTTGGCACCTATGCCGGGCTTGCCTATCTGAGCCGACGCCGTCACCGCGGTGGACCAAGGGGGGCTGTCGGAGGCGGACCGGGGGAGGCCATACCGTCCCCCCTGTCCCTTGCCTACCTCATCGCCGTGGGGATCGGGCTGCACAATTTCGGGGAGGGCTTGGCGGTCGGTTCGGCGCACGCCCGGGGAGAGATCGCCCTCGGGACCGCACTCGTCGTCGGCTTCGCCCTTCACAACACCACCGAGGGAATCGCCATCGCCTCCCCGACCATGCCCTGTCTACCGAGATGGTGGCACCTGATCGGCCTGGGTCTGGTCGCGGGCCTCCCCACGGTGGCCGGAACTGTCCTGGGCGGACTCGCCTTCTCGGTGCTGCTCGGGACGCTGTTTCTCGCTGTCGGCGTCGGCGCCATCGCTGAGGTGATCGATGAGCTCGCCCGCTACGCCCGCCGCCGGACGACGGACCCGGGGCTGCTTCTCGTCGGCGCCGCCATGGGGTTCGCCCTGATGTTTGCCACCGCGCTCGTCGTCGGAGGATGATCAACCCAAAGCTCGTACGTCCGTTCGCCGGCCACGCCGATCCAGACTGTCCAGGCGGGTGCCATCGCCGCCGAAGCCGGCGTCCGTAGCCTGGTCCTCACGCACCTGCGACCAGGAAGCGACCCGAAACGAGCCATCGCGGAGGCCCAGCGCTTCTTCGATGGCCCCGTTGACGTGGCGAACGGCGGAGACGTTCGCGTTCTGGCGTGACCGGGGATTCAACCCGATGGCGGTCGGCCGACGTTGCCTTCCGCTGGGTCCTGGAGTACCTTGGTCTGACCAATTGACAAGAGGGAGAACGAACATGCCGCCGGTCGACGGTGCGCAGGGCCCGATCCGGGTCTTGGTGGCCAAGGTGGGCCTCGACGGCCACGACCGCGGCGTGAAGGTGGTCGCCCGGGCCCTGCGTGACGGCGGCATGGAGGTCATTTACACTGGCCTCCACCGGACCCCCGAGCAGGTCATCGCCTCCGCCGTGCAAGAAGATGTCGATGCCATTGGCGTCAGCCTGCTCTCGGGCGCGCACATGACGCTCCTGCCGCGTCTCCTGGAGCTCATGCGGCAGCACGGAGTCGACGACAAGGTCCTCGTCGCCGGTGGGGTCATGCCGGATGAAGACGTGGCCGCCCTGAAGGCGATGGGCGTGGCGGACATTCTCGGGCAGGACACACCTCCGGCGACCATCGTGGCCACCGTAGAGCGTCTCGTCCGCGACCGGCAGGCGACGCAGGCCGGATGACGGCCACCGGGGCGGACACCGACCTGGCCCGAGGCGTCCTCGCCGGGGAGGTTGCATCCATCGCCCGGATGATCTCCCGCGTCGAACGGGGAGCGCTCGACGGGGCGGACGACCTGGCCGAGCTCTACCGAGCGGGCGGCCGGGCACGGGTGATCGGCGTCACCGGCCCGGCGGGCGCCGGCAAGAGCACCCTGGTCGCAGCCCTCGGCGTTGACCTCCGCCGGCGGGGCTTGACCCTCGGGATCGTGGCGGTCGATCCGTCCAGTCCCTACTCGGGCGGGTCGGTCCTCGGCGACCGGATTCGGATGCAGGCGCTGTGGGACGACCCCGAGGTGTTCATTCGCTCCATGGCCACTCGTGGCGCGCTCGGCGGGATCGCCCGTGCTACCGCCGACGCGGTCGCCGTGCTCGACGCGGCCGGCAAGGACGTCGTCTTGGTGGAGACGGTGGGCGTGGGCCAAGACGAGGTTGAGATCGCGCAGGCGGCTCATAGCGTCGTCGTCGTTTCCGCCCCCGGGCTGGGAGACGATGTCCAGGCGCTCAAGGCGGGCCTGCTGGAGACAGCTGATGTGCATGTCGTGAACAAGGCCGATCGGGAGGGTGCTGACCGCACGATGGCCGAGCTGAGGTCCATGCTCGGCTTCAGCGCCGTAAATGGATGGCTCGCTCCGGTGCTTCCGACGTGCGCCGAGAGCGGTCAGGGCGTGACCGAATTGGCCGAGGCCCTTGACCAGCATTACGACTGGCTGCTCGCTTCCGGCAGCATGGAGGAGCGCCGGCGGTTGATGGCACGCCACCGGCTGAAGACGCTGCTCACCGCCCTCGTCCACGAACGCCTCGACCGGCCCGTTCCCGGATCGGCCTTCGAGACCGCGGTCGAGGCGCTGTGCCGGCGCACGACGGACCCATGGACGGCCGCGCACGCGCTCCTCGAGCGCGAGTTGAGCGGCAGATCGAAAGGACGCCCATGACCGAGAAGGATTCCAGCGCGCCCCTGGCGGGCGAGACGCTGCGAGCCAGGGCTGAAGCCGATCTGGCCGCCTGGGAGGCGGACGAGCTCGCCGCCTTCCTACGCCGCCAGCCCGAGCAGAAGAAGGAATACCTCACCAAGGCCCGGCGTCCCGTCCAGCGCGTCTACACGCCGGCTGACGTGGCCGACACCGATTGGGACGACGTCGGCCTCCCGGGGCACTATCCCTTCACCCGGGGCCCGTACCCGACGATGTATCGCGGCCGGACTTGGACGATGCGCCAGATCGCCGGTTTCGGCCAGGCCAGCGAGACGAACCAACGCTTCCGGTACCTGATCGATCAGGGGCAGACCGGCCTCTCGGTCGACTTCGACATGCCGACCCTTATGGGCTTCGACTCCGACGATCCCCGGAGCCTCGGAGAAGTCGGCCGGGAGGGCGTCGCCGTCGACGTGCTCGACGACATGCGGGAGCTGTTCGAGGGCATCGACCTCGAGGCGATCAGCGTGTCGATGACCATCAACCCCACCGCTTGGATCCTGATGGCTATGTACGTCGCCGTCGCCGAGGAACGCGGCTACGACCTCAACCGCCTCTCGGGCACGATCCAGAACGACATCCTCAAGGAATACATCGCGCAGAAGGAGTGGATCTACCCCATCCGCCCCAGCCTGCGGATCGTCCGGGACTCGATCGTCTACGCGGCGCGGAACATGGCCCGCTACAACCCGATCAACATCTCCGGGTACCACATCTCCGAAGCCGGCGGCAGTGCCATCCACGAAGTGGCCTTCACGATGGCCAACACGATCACCTACGTCGAAGAGGTCGTGAACGCCGGCCTCGACGTCGACGACTTCGCCTCTCGCCTGTCGTTCTTCTTCGTCTCGCAAGCTGACTTCTTCGAGGAGGTGGCGAAGTTCCGGGCCGTCCGGCGCGCCTACGCCCGCATCATGAAGGAGCGGTTCGGCGCCAAGAGGCCGGAGTCGATGCGGCTGCGGTTCCACGCCCAGACGGCGGCAGCGACCCTCACCCGCCCGCAGCCGATGAACAACATCGTCCGCACCGCCTTCCAGGCCCTCGCCGCGGTCCTCGGCGGTGCCCAATCGCTCCACACCAACGGCCTCGACGAGGCTTACAGCATTCCCACCGAGTTCGCCATGAAGATGGCCCTGCGCACCCAGCAGATCATCGCCGACGAAACCAACGTCACCAACGTCGCCGACCCGCTCGGCGGCTCATGGTACGTCGAGTCGCTGACGAACGAGATCGAGGCCGAGATCACGCGCATCCTCGCCCACGTCGAGTCGCTCGGCGGGACAGTCCGAGCAATCGAGCAGGGGTACTTCCAGTTGGAGGAGGCCGACTTCGCCTACGGAGTGGCCCAGCGCAAGGCGAGCGGCGAAGACGTCGTCGTCGGGGTGAACAAGTACGTCGATCCCGAAGACGAGCAGCAGGTCGATACCCACCAGCTCGATCCTGACTCGGAACGACGCCAGATCGAGCGGCTCCGGCGCATCAAAGGAGAGCGGGATCACCAGCGCACGGCGCGGGCGCTGAAGGAGCTCGAGGAAGTGGCCCGGGACCCGGACGAGAACCTCATGCCGGCCACGATCACGGCGGTCAAGGCTTCGGCCTCCATGGGTGAGATCGTCAACGCCCTCCGGGACGTCTTCGGCACCTACGTCGAACGCCCCGTCTTCTAGAAGAAAGGCCGGGACATGGTGACCTCGCAGCGGCCCGCCTCTCCGCTGATCGAGCTTGACGAGAGGAACATCGTCGGGTACCTGCTGGGCCGCGGCCTTTTGGAGCACAGCGGTGACGCCGTCGTGCGAACGCTCTCGGGCGGCTACGTGAACAACGTCTTCCGGGTGGAGGGCGGCGGCCGGGTCTACATCGTGAAGCAGTCGTTCGAGGCCGCTCGGCGCACCGTCCTGCAGGCCGACATCCGGCGCGCCCTCATGGAAGTGGCGGCCATGAAGGCCATCAAGAGGCTCCTCGGATCCCTTGCCCCCATCCCGACGATCCTGGACGACGACCCCGAGAACTACGTGTCGGTGATGACGCCGGCGCCCGATGACGCCGTGCTCTACGACACAGAGCTGCTGGCCGGGCGGTTCCATCCCGGCACCGGCCGGCGACTGGGCGACTATGTCGGCCATCTCCACGCCATCACGCTCGAGTCCCCGGAGATCGCCCGGGACTTCGGTTTCAATCCCGGCTTCGCTCTCCGGGAGCAGAGCGTCCGCAGCGCAGCGTCGGCTAACCCGGACCTCGCCCCGCTGATCGAGACGGCCCTACGCCGCAACCGGGACGAGGCACGGGTGCTGGTCGACGCGGATATCACCCCGAAGAACGTGCTCGTCCACGACGGCGGCATCACCAAGCTCGATTTCGAGTGTGCCCAGTGGGGCCATCCCGCCTTCGACGTCGGCATCATCCTGGCCCACTTCGTCCTTCTCGGCTTCGCCCGCCCGCACTGGCGGGTGGCGCTCCTCACCGAGGCGCGTGCGTGCTACGAGGCCTACGCCTCCGTCCGCGACGAGGCCCGCTCGGCGGAGTTCGTCTCGCACGTGGCCGAGTACGCCGGCGTCATGATGCTCGGACGGGCAGACGGCGACCTCGTCTTCGACTACCTCGTGCCCTACCGGCCTCCGCTGCGGGTACTGGTGGGCGAACTGGCGGGAGGCGTGGCCAGTGTCGACCAGTTCCTAGCGCTCGCCGAGGCGGTGCTGGCCGGACTGCTGGCCGAGGAGCAGCTCCGGCCCTGAGGGGGGCGGGCGAAGTCGGCCGATCAGGCGAGCCGGCGGCGTTTTTGCGGGGCGGCGGCCCGCGCCGGTTGCTGGGGGGCGACCTCGTGGTCCTGGAGGACCCGCTTGTAGAAGTCGTGCACGTGCTGACTGAAGGCGTGGGCGGCGGCGTCCGGGTCTCTCGACGCGATGGTCTCCATCAGCTGGGCATGTTCACGCACCAGCCAGGTGCGTTCCGACACCCAGTTCCCCGACTCCTCGAGCGCCTTGAAGGCCCGCAGCATCTGTTGGGCAATCGCGTCCCGGAGGGCCCCCATGATGAGGGGAGCGACCGAGTTCCCCGACGCCCGAGCCAGGGTGAGGTGGAACTCCGTGTCCAGGGTCAGGAACTCCTCGGGCTCGCGGCAGTTGCGCATGCTTTCGATGATGGCAGCGAGACGCTCGAGGTCCTCGGGGCCGGCCCGCCCGGCCGCCCGGCGCGCGGTGAGCGTCTCGAGCGCCTCGCGCACCTCGAGGAGGTCCAGAAGCGGCATCTTCAAGAGTGAGGCGTACAGCCGGAGGAGACCCGAGAGCGGGCTCTCGTTCTGCGCCGAGACGATCGAACCGGAGTCCGGTCCGGTTCCCCGGCGCGCGCTCAGGACCCCGAACGCCTCGAGGACTCGCAGCGCCTCGCGCACCGACGCCCGGGAGACCTGGAAGATCTCGGCGAGCTCACGCTCGGGCGGGAGCCGGTCGCCCACCGTGAGACGCCCTTCATGAATGGCGTTCTCGATCTGGACGATGATGTCCTCGAAGGCACGTCGGCGCTTGACCGGAGCAAACGGCCCTGCGAGTTCCTCCACAGCCGAGCCTTTCTGTATTGGCAAGACCTTTCAACCACGATTCTACGTCATCGCCTCCCCTTCCCCGGATCAGCCTTCGGCCAGTTCACCGAACGCGACGCCCGCTCCCACTTCGACGGCGACGGCGTCGAGCGCCGCCAGCGTCGCCCGGGCAACGGGCAGACCTGACCGCCTGCGCTCCTCGGAGAGCAGCCACTCCCGCTCGCCCGGGAGGTACACGCGCTCGACGCCTTCGGCCGGCTCCGCCTCCCGCAGGGCGCGGACGAGTTCGTCCGCCCGCTTGCGGAATGCGTCCGTCCCGACGAAGCCGGAGGGATCGAGCGCGAGGAGGAAGTGCCCGCAGCCCCACCGGTCGTGGTGGTCGGAGCCCATCACCAGCGCCGGGGAGATCTCGAAGGAGAAGTGGGCTCCCGAGAGCGCTCCTGAGAGCAACTCGTTGGCCACGATGAGGGCGGAGCCCTTCGGGCCGCCGATGGGGAGAAGGGATCCCTCGAGGGCAACGGCGGGGTCGGTGGTGGGGCGCCCGTCGGGACCGACCGCCCAGTCCGGCGGGATCGCCTCGCCCCGCTGGGCCGCCAGCCGGATCTTCTCCTTCACCCCGGTGAGGGCCGTGTCGACGAGCACGGGCGGCGGCGTTCCGGTGGGGAAGGCCCAGGCGATCGGGTTGTTGCAGACGACGGGCCGGCGCGTGCCCCAGGCCACCGTGTGGGGCGGCCCGTCCGTGGTGGCGTGGCCGATCATCCCGGCGTCGGTGGCCTGCAGGGCGTAGAAGCCGGCCATTCCGAAGTGGTTCGAATTGCGCACGGCGACGGCGCCGACGGCGTGGTCGGCAGCGAGCTCGATGGCGCGTTCCATGGCGGCTCGGGCCGAGACGTAACCGAGGCCGTTGTCGGCGTCGAGCACGGCCACCGCACCACGCCCTCCGACGACCCGCAGCTGGGGGTCGGGATTGAGCTCGCCCCGGGCCAGCCCCCGAATGTAGCGGGGGGCGAAGTTGGTGCCATGGCTCTCGATCCCCCGCAGGTCGGCCAGGACGAGGATCTCGGCGATCCCCGCGGCCTGGGGGGCTGGCACCCCCACGTGAACGAAGAGGCGAGCGACCCGCTCCTCGAACTTCCGGTGGTCGACCACGTCGACGGCGGGCTCGGTGGTGGTTCCCGTCATCCTGACTCCTCCCGTCCCTGCCGGTCAGTCCTCGACGGTGATGGCCCGCTCCGGGCAGGCGGTGACCGCCTGGCGGACGGCACGCTCGAGTCCCTCCGGCACCGGCTCGTCTTCGGTGTAGGCGTAGCCCCATTCGTCGATCTTGAAGATGTCGGGGCAGATGTCGTTGCACTGCCCGTGGGCCTGGCACAGGCCGGCATCCACACGAGCCTTCATCTGCTGCCTCCCTTCCTCCTCGGCGGCGCCGGGCTCTCGTCGGACCGTAACCTCTCCTGCGTCGCCGCCCCCGCCTCCGCGCCCGCCACGCCTGGTCCCGTCGCCTCCCCCACGTGGGTGCCCGCATTGAGGACTTCGAGGACCCCGAACCCGTCGGCGTCGACCTCCACGAGCGCCGGAGCGGCATAGCGCAGCTGCAAGCGGAAGTAGCTGGTGGTGGGCGCGCCGAGGACATGGCAGAGCAGGGGTTGAATCACCCATCCGTGGCCCACCACGGCGATCGTCCCCCCGAGGTGAGCTCGGACGATGCGCAGGAACGGCTCGATGACGCGCTCGTACACCGAGACCACGCTCTCCCCGCCGGGGAAGACGAGTTCGGCGGGATGGTGGAACTCGTCGGAGGGGAACCGCTCGTTGAAGGCCACCTCCAACCAAGGGATGAAGCGGTCATGTTCGGCGTGCACCCGGGCCAACGTCATTCCCTCGAAGTCACCGAGCGAGATCTCGCGCAGCTCCGGAACGACGACGGGCGACAGTCCCTGCACGGCGGCCACCGGCTCGGCCGTCTCCCGGGCGCGGTTGAGGTCCGAGGTGTACACGGCGTCGAGGCGGACCGGCGCCAGCGTCGAGGCGAGCCGCTGCGCCTGCCGGCGGCCGTCGGCTGTCAACCCAATGGGATGATGGCTGAACACCGGCCCCCCCTCCTCGACGACCATCGCCTGCCCGTGACGGACGAGGAAGACCCGGCAGGTGGAGCGCAGGTCGTCGGAGCCGGAGCCGGCCACGGTGGAGCCGCCTGCCGGACGGCACCCTTCTTCTCGACGCAGCGGCAGCCGGCCGCCGACGAGCGTGGCGAGCTCGAGGTCGCCGTTCAGGGTCCGGACGACGCCGCGGCCGTCGGAGCCGACCTCCGCCAACGTGAGCGAGGCAGGCAGGCCGGCGAAGCTCCAGTACTGCGCGACGTCAACCCCGACGATGTGGCACAGGAGTGCCTGGAGCACGTAGGCGTGGGTGCACACGGCGACCGTGCGGCCCTGCCACCCGCGGGCGATCTCGAGGAAGGCGGGGAGCACCCGCCGGAGCGCCCCGGCCACGGACTCGCCTCCGGGCCACGGCAGGTCGGCCGGGACGTGGAAGTCCACACCGGCGTGGCGGCCTTCGAAGTAGACCTCCAGCCACGGCAGGAAGCGGCGGTCGACCTGGCGCAGCCGCGGGAGCGTCATCCCCTCGAAGTCCCCGATGTTCAGCTCCCGCAGTCGAGCGTCGGGGAAGACCGGGGCGGCCTGAGGCGCGGCGATGGCCTCCGCCGTCTGCCGGGCCCGGAGCAGGTCCGAGGTGAACACGGCGTCGAGGGGGACGGCCGCCAGCTCGGCCGCCAGCTCCGCGGCCCGGCGTCGCCCCGCCGGCGCCAGCTCGGCCTCGGAGTAATTCCAGAACTGTCCCCGCTCGTCGGGCATCTGCGCCTGCCCGTGACGGAAAAGGAACATCCGGCAAGGAGCCGTGCTCGGCACGGCCTACTCCTCGGGGAGTTCGACGAAGACGGCGCCATCCCGCTCGACGACCCGGTAGACGGCCAGGGGACCGGTCTCGATGCTCCGGCCCTCCATCGGGAGCGCCACCACGTGGCCGTCTCGGAGGTCGAACTGCGCCAGGTGCGAGATGCAGGTGACGACGCAGCCGCGGACCCGCCCCTCGTGCAGGAGGTAACCGGTGTGCGGACAGCGGTTCCTGAAGGCGTAGACTGCCCCGCCCGCGAGAACGCAGACGATGTCCTCGCCCTCGCGCTTGACTCGGACCGGTTTCCGTTCAATGAGGTCCGACCGGTGGAGTTGGGTGTCGAAGAGCCGGTGACCCTCGGCGGGTGGCGCGGGGGCGGGGGCGACCTCGCTTCCGGGCTGCAGCGCCGGCCAAGTGGACGCGTCCTCACCGGTCGTGGGCGGATGGAGTTTCTCGGGAGGGGTCGCCGCCGATCCGGCGACCCCTGCGTTCGAATCCGTCAGCTTCTCAGAGATCATTCGGAATGGAACCCCTGCCGCTTGTGGTAGGCGGGGAAGGCGACGTTCACGGCGTGGTGGGCGACCATCCCTCGGTCGATGAAATAAACGGCGAGACGCTGGAGGTCGGGGCGGTCGCAGTGGTCCCGCAGGATCCGCTGCCCGATCGAGTAATGGAACGTCTCGTCGGGCATGATGATTTCCTCGTAGATCTGGGCCAGGGTCTCGTCGACGTCGCTAATGAATTTCAGGAATGTCGGCTGCACGTAGAGGTGGTCCCAGCCCTCGATGCCGAAGTTCAGCACGCTGGCTCGGGCCACGACCTCTTTGGCGGGGTCGAGGAAGTAGCGGTTCTCAACGGTGAGGAAGAGGTTGAACAACGCGTTCCACTCGGGGAAGTCGGGGCTGTAGTCGTCGTCCCACGAGCCGCCAAGGTCGAGCAGGTGTTCGCGGATCAGGTTGAAGTGCCGGCCCTCCTCGTTCATCTGGCGGGCGTAGTCCATCTTGATGTCCTGCCAGGGGCAGACGTCGAAGCTCAGGTTCGGAGCGTGGACGGCGGCGAGCTCGGCGTGCGTCTGCCGCCGCAGGGAGTCGATCAGCTGCTCCCGGGAGATGGCGCTGTAGCCCTGGTAGTGACTCTTCTCGTTGTCCGGTTTCGAATTCCAGAACGCCATCCGGCGCTGTTCCATGAGATGGAGGAACTCCACCCCGTCGAGGGGTTCGGTCACTTGGTAGACCTCGTCCCCGGGAAGCCCCTCGAGGACCCTCCGCCATTCCTTCAGCTCGTTCGCCATGCCTGCTCCTTTGTTGTTCGTCCCAAGTAGATTTCCGTCACTCCGAAAGCGCCGCCTTGCCGAAGGCCAGCCGCGCCGTCCGCACTTCGTCGGCGTCGACGGCGAAGGTGCGGAACCCGAGTCGGTAGAAGCCGGCGGCCAGCTCCTCTGACACCGGGCCGCTCAGCCGCACGCCTACTCGGCAGCCCGGGTTCGAGATCCGCGCCGTCGCCACCGAGGCGAGGAGCACGCGCATCGACTCGTCCATCGTGGCCCGCGGGTCGCTCGAGAGCATCCGTTTCCGGACGTACTCGTCGAGCGGGTCACCGGTGAACCACAGGCTCGCCGGGTACCCGTAGAGCTTGGCCTGGAGGCCCCGGACCTCGAGCCAGATGAGGTCGCTGTACCGGGCGATCTCGGGGGCGAGTTGAGCGGCCCGGGGGCTCGTGAGCGTCGGTCCCACGAGCACCGGACCGAGCCCCCGCCGGAGCAGCTCTTCCCGGGCGATCCGCTGGATCTCCTGCGCCTCGTTGGGATCGGTCACGTGGCGGACGCTCAGCTGGGGCGGCCGGGGGTGGCCGCTGCGCTTGGCGGCCAGGGCTAACCCGGCGACCTGGATGGTCAGGAACTCCGGCACTCCTAGGGGCAGGTGGAAGCGGGGGTGTCGCGCCAGGAGGGCCGGCGCGTCGAGAAGCTCCATCGCCTCGTCGGAAGAGAGGTCGACGGCCCGGACGACGATGTCGGCCTCGCCGGCCGCCAGGAGGACGGGCGTGAGGACGTCGGCGATGATCTCCTCGAAGCCGTCCAGTTTGGTCCCGTCGACTTCGTGGGCGACGAGGAGAGCGATGAGCTCCTCGAGGTGCCCGGTGGTGGCGAGCACGTCCCCGAGACGGGTGGCGATGGCCTGCACGCCCCGGTCGAGCACGCTCTTCACCTGCTCGGGCGTCGTCGCCCGCCCGAAGAGGCGGCAACGGGCGGCGTCGTCGGCCACGCCCAGCACTTCCGCCAGGTCCGCCCCCGACAGCTCCACTTGCGTCGTCGGCAGCCGGCCGGCGAAGATTTCGCCGCTGGCGCCGTCGATGGAGACGGGATCGCCCTCCGCGAATGAACGTTCACCTACCCGGAAGCCACGCCCGTCGAGATCGATCTCGACGTCGGCGCAGCCGACCACGCAGGGCTTTCCCAGCGCCCTGGCCACCACCGCGGCGTGGCTGGTGGCGCCGCCGAGGGCGGTTACGATCCCGGTAGCGGCGATCATTCCGTGGAGGTCGAGCGGGCTCGTGGTCGGCCGGGCCAGGATCACCGACTCGCCGGTGGCGGCCACCTCGACCGCCCGGTCGGGGTCGACCACGACGATCCCGCTCACTTGTCCCGGCGACGCCCCGATGCCGGACGCCAGCGCCCCGGCCTGTCGGGCGGCGGCCACCGCCGCCGTCTCGAAGCTGGGCCGCTCGGCCTGGCGGATCTGCTCCGTCGAGACCTTGGCCAGCGCCTCCGCCGGCGCAACCTTGCGGTCACGCAGGAAATCGGCGGCGATCCGGATGGCCGCCTCGGCCGTGCGCTTGGCGCTGCGGACCTGCAGCAGGTAGAGCTTCCCCCGCTCCACGGTGAACTCGATGTCGACCACGTCGCGGTAGACGCTCTCCAACTCTTGGGCCACCCGGGTGAACTCGGCGAACACCTCCGGCATCCGCTCGGCCGCCTGCGCCAGGGTGGCGGGCGTCGACGTGCCCGCCACCACGTCCTCGCCCTGGGCCCCTTCGAGGTACTCGCCGTAGAGGGTCGGTTCCCCGGTGAGAGGGTCACGGGTGAACGCCACCCCGGTGCCCGATGTCTGTCCGAGGTTGCCGAACACCATCGTCTGGATGACCACGGCGGTGCCCAGGTCGTCGGCGATCTTGTGGAACCGACGGTAGGTGACGGCCCGGCGGGAGTTCCATGACTCGAACACGGCGCCGATGGCCCGCTCGAGCTGCTCGTACGGGTCGTCGGGGACGGCGTCGCCGACCTCGTCGAGCGTCGCCTGCCGGCACGCCGCCTGGAGTTCGGAGAACACGGCGGTGGCATCGGAGCTGGGCGTAATCGCCGCCCGGATCGGGCCGGCGGCCTCGGTGACGGCGTCGCCACCGCCCCCCAGCACGATGTCGGCGAACATGCGGTAGAACCGGCTGTAGACGTCGGCCATGAAGGCGACGTCACCAGTGGCGGCGGCCAGGGCGACGGCCGCCTCCTGGCTGAGTCCGAGGTTCAGGATCGTGTCCATCATCCCCGGCATCGAGATGGGGGCCCCGGACCGTACCGACACGAGGAGCGGCGTCGGTCCGCCCCCGAAGCGCCGCCCGGTCGTCTGCTCCAGCTCGGCCAGATGCCGGTGGACGTCTTCGATCAAGCCCTCGGGGACCGCCCCGTTGGCCATGAAGGCGCGACACGCTTCGGTGGTGATGACGAATCCCGGCGGTACCGGTAGGCCGGCGGCGGTCATCCGGGCGAGCCCCGCTCCCTTGCCCCCGAAGAGCCCCGGCTGGGAGGCGTCGGCGTCCTCGAAGCGGTAGACGAGCGTCGGGCCGGCCGAGCCAGTCCCGGCCGAGCGGGAAGTCACTCGAGCCGCTCCTTTCCCAGGATGACGAGGATGTCCTCGTGAAGCTCGAACCAGATGTTGTGCACCGAGTCGATCGTCGGATCGGAGAGGTAGCGGGGGTCGCCGGCGTCGACCTTGTCGAAGGCCTCCTGCAGCCGCTCCCCGTAGCGGGCGACCCGGGGCACCTTGGTCGCCAGCTCGTCGATGAGCTTGCCCATCCGGGCCAGCGTGGCGTCGACGCGGGCGAGGACATGGGCGTCGTACTCCGGATCGGTGTGGTCGTTCGCCACCTTCTTGCCGCCGGCGTCGATCTGCTGCCAGGCCGAGACAGTCTCCAGGAAATGCCGGTTCTGTGTCTCGAAGCGGGCCATCCAGCGCTCGACGGCCGGGTCGCTCCGCACGGCCCCGTAGCGGCTGTCGGCGTACTCCCGGACCTGCTTCTCGGCGATCTCGGTGGGGAAGGCCTGGTCCTCGGCCCGGAACACCGCTCCGGACGACTCCAGGTCGTCGAGGACCGCCCGCACCGTATCGAGGTCGACGGCCGTAGCGTTGGCCACCGCCCCCGCCGTCGCCATTTTCTTGAACACGATCGTGCTCAGGACGGCGTACCTGGTGTCCTCAATGTCGGCCCCGGTCATGTCATTCCCCCCCGCGTCTCGGTCGTTACCCTGCAGACGGTGCCGGCGCGGGGGCGGGAGGCGGGGCAGTCTTTCGACGGCTCCGCCAACCGCCCCTATAGGCACGACACGCTTCGGTGGTGATGACAAACCCCCGGGGCACGGGCAGGCCGGCGGCGGTCATCCGAGCGAGCCCCGCTCCGTTCCCGCCGAAAAGTCCCGGCTGGGAGGGGTCAGCGTCCTCGAAACGGTGCACGAACGTCAGGTCGGCCGAGACACTCCCGGCCGAACGAGGAGTCACTCCGTCCGCTCCTTCCCTAGAATCATGAGGATGTCCTCGTGGAACTCGAACCAAATGTTGTGCAAAGAATCGACGGTCGGAGTGCAAACGAAGTCAGGATTCCCTTGGTCGACTGTGGTCACACTTCGTTCGAACCGGCGAATGTAGCCGGCGTACCGTGGCACCAGCTGCGTAATCTCGCCGATTAACTTGACGAGCCGCTCGACCGTCGCAATTACGCGGTCCTGGACTCTGGGATCGCCTCCGGTTTGCTGCCAGTCGGTGACAAGCTTGATGAATTGACTGTTGATGGGCTCGAACCGCGCATGCCATCGCGGCATCTCTTCGCTTTGCGAAAGGTCCGAATAGGTTTCGCGATAGTAGCCTTGCACCTGCGCCATTCCCTCGGGCTGGATGAGAAGCTCGCCGCCCATATCCAGCAACCAACCTCGCTCCACGAAGCCGCTCACCATTGCCCGTACTTGGTCGGCAGGCAGGCCCGAAATTTCAGCCAAGTCTCCGACTGAAGCCATCTTTTTGAGGTATAGCGCGTTCAACACCAAAAATGCATGTTCATCCAGCATAGTCACCCCGCAACACGTTGTCCGGCGCGCTAGGTCGCCCCACATCACCCCAACGCACTAGACAGCATTAGCCTTTTCCCCCATTGCAATTCCTACCCGAGGACCGACCCATCCCCCAGGACCGACCCATCCGCTGACTGCTGCGACTGGACCGACCCATCCGCTGACTGCTGCGACTCGGCGCCCGCCTCTGCCTTTACGTAAACGCGCCCTAGCTTGCCCTCACAGTCGAGCAGCACGGGTGTGCCATCGGGGATGGAGTCCATCCCTTCCAGCTTGAGCGTCATGACGATGGCGATACCAAAGTTCCGCCCTACGATTCCCAAATGAGACTCCGGCGTCCCGGCATAGGTCACGATGCCGGCCGGCTTCTTGTAAAGAAGCGGGGCCACAAAGGTGGTGGTGCCGCCGGGCGTGATCACCACGGTCTCCTTGATTTTCTGCGGGTTGGACATCAGCTTTATCATTTCCTGTGGCGTCGTGACGTTCATGGCAATACCCTCGTGCTTCCCCACGGGCACCACACTGTAGCCCTGGCCGATATACCTGTACCCTGCGATGTCGTTATCCATTTGTGCTCCGCCTCTTCCTTCCTATATCTCCATCGTCGCCAAGCCGCTCTCCTCTGGCGACAGGAAGAGCCACGGTATGGTCGGCTGCTGGGGCGGGTACAGGAAAATGACCTCCTTCAGACGCAGCGGAAAGTCATCTTTCCTTAAGGTCGTCCACTCCCAGTTATCCCACTTAATCTCGGCGGGCTCCATGCGAAGCTTGTCTATGTCCAGCACCGCCAGCTCCTCGGCGGTGTACCAGGGCGGGAACTTACCCTTGTAGTAGTCCACGTAGCACAGGAACTCATCATCCTTAGACTCTATGCACACGATGACGCACTGGCCATAGAAGCCGGCGTTGGCCCTGATGAAGTACTTGGTCTCCTTGTTGAGCCACGCCTCAAACTCATCGGCCGTCTTGAGGTTCAGGTCAACCTCCCACTCCTCGTGGGACCACTGAAACCTCTTCTCGCTTTCTTCCTTGACTCTTAGCCCAGCCATTGTCTCGCCTTCTTCCTTGATTCCTGGCTCAGCCATTGTCGCCCCTTTCCGTTTAGCCACTTGCTGGCCTTTTGCATTAACGTACTATCTCGTACCTACCGTCCTTGGTCCCCCTGCAGCGGAACCCGGGCATCTGCGGAGGAGGAGCCCCCAGACCAGCCGTCGCGTTCCGTTGGACTTCCCCAGCCTTGGTATAGCCCTTGAGCAAGTATTCCATGCTCCTAAGGTCCATATCCCAGAACCCCATCGCGGCCGCCTCCGCCTCGAGGTCATGGGCGCGGACATAGGGAAGCGAAGCGGCCACGTAGACCCAATTACCCTCCAGTATCTTGTCGAACTTGGGCTTCATGGCCAGGTACATGTACATCCGCTCCACGGCCGCCTCCAGTTTCTGGATGTGGGTCTGCAGCTCGCTCAGCGGTATCCTGGTTGTCTTGCCATTGGGATAATCCTCGTCTCTCATGTACACCGCGACCTCCAGCAACGCCTGATCCTCGTAATCAGGGGGGTCGCAAAACAGGGTGCCGGTGTTGTATATGGAGAACATCTTCATCTTGCCGCTCTTGCGGTCTCGCATCATCTTCTTCTTGTCGTAGGTCAACACCAGGCTGTAGGAGAACGGCAGGTCCCCGACCACGAAGGTCCATGGGAACGACTTCTCGTTCACGAAGCAGTCCCTGACCAGGATCAGCCTGTCGCCCACCTCATAGGGGCCGGTGTCGCCCAGGCCCAGCCGGCAGTCATAGTGGTCCAGGAAGCCCATGAGCTGGATTAAGGAGTTGAACTGGCCCACTGTGGCCCGCAGCTCCGGGTCGTCTAGAGGTTCCACCTGCAGACTCAGGTCCTCCACCACGTCCTGGTCGAGCACTTGCAGGGCGTACCCCACGTCCATGACCGCCGGCTTCCCTTCCCGCATATAGCCCTCGAACACGGTCCTCCAGAAGCTGTAGATGATCCTGAGGTTATCGATGTAGTCGTTGGGCCCGATAAGGCCGCCATCGATGAGAAACAACCTGCCGAACAAGGCGATCCCACAGCCCCACTGTATGTTGCACGGGGTAATGGTCTTGATCCCGAACTCTCGGTGGCCTGAGCTGCAGGTCGCTCTTATTCCCTCCATCCCCACCTTCTCCCCTAGCCAGAGGTACAGCCATGGGTGCTGCAGGAAGGTGGTCTGGAAGGACAGCATCTCGTACTCGGCCCTCGGGATCAGGGGGTTTTCGCCCTCCGTGCCCCTCCTCGCCAGCAGGTCAGCCACATACCAAGAATTGTGCTTTGCCCACTTGACAGTCTCTTCAAGGGGCATCAGTTCGAGTTTGTTCATCGCAGACATTCCTCCTCAGAAAATCGTCTACTTCCACGCCGCGGATCCGCCCGGCGTTCCGGCGATCCGCAATTCGTCTCATGGCAGATCCTGCACACGGCGAAGCGATCGTGCGCCCGGCGCGAGAAATGTCGTGGTGCCGCCCTGCACCAGCAGAATGTACTCCTGGATCTTCCCGCTCTAGGTTATAACTCCCGCCGTTGAACCACTGACGCCTGATGCTCTATGTGGTCACCTCCTCGATCGCCCAACAGGCCGGCCCACCGCCATGGCGCGGTGGAAAGCTCAGGCGCGGTGGAAAGCTCAAGCCGACGTCCCATTCGAGGCTTCCTGCAGGGTCTTGAGCTCCTGGCTCAGGTCACGGCGATCAGAAATACGCCGAGACTTGAACTCTGTTCGCTCCAGCGATCCGGCGCGCACGATCTCCACCGCGGCCCTGAGACCGAGCTTCTTCTTGAGCTGGCTGAGGACGGCCTGTTGGAGATCGCTTTCGGAGCACCCGGCCACCGCTTCCGCCCGTACCGTCAGCTCGTCCATCGCGTGCTCCCGGACGACCTCCACCCGGAATTCACCCTCGCAGCCGGCCGCCCGGATCGCCTCCTCGATGGCAGCCGGATAGACGTTTTCGCCTCTGATCACAAGCATGTCATCGGCCCGTCCGAAAAGACCGTCGGGAAGCCGCCGGTACGTCCGCCCGCAACCGCACGGTTCGCTCGTGTACCTGGAAAGATCACCCGACCACAGCCGGATCATCGGCTGGGACTCGCGTTCCAGGTGCGTGTAGACCGGCACACCCACCTCACCTGGACTCACCGGCTCCTCCGTCACGGGATCGAGCAATTCCGTGTAGACGATGTCGTCCCACAAGTGCATCCCGCTGCGCTCGCTGCACTCGGCGTTGGTCATCCACGGTGACATCTCCGCCATGGACCCCATGTCGATGCAGGCTCCTCCGAAGCTTCTTTCGATCAATCGCTTGGTGGACGGAATGCCGGCGCCCGGTTCCCCTGAGAAGAACAGGACGCGGATGCCAAAGTCGACCGGGTCAAATCCCGCCTCCCGGGCCACCTCGGCGATCCGGAGGGCGTAGGAGGGCGTGCCGTAGAAGGCGGTGGGCCGCATCTGGGCCAACCACTCCACCGCCTGCTGGGTCTGGCCGGGGACTCCGGCGCCGAAGGGGAAGCAGGTGGCGCCCAGCCGCTCGCCGCCGATGAGCGCTCCCCAACCGCCCCAGTACAAGCCGAAGAACGATCCGAGAAAGATGGTGTCGGACGGGCGGATGCCGGCGGCCCACATGATCCGAGCATGAGCGGCGGCAATGCGGTGCCAGTCGCCCCGGCTCACACCGAAGGCGGTGGGCCGCCCGGTGGTACCCGACGTTCCGTGGATCCGCAGTACCTCTTCCCGGGGGACACAGAGGTAACGACCGAACGGCGGGTGTTCCGCCTGTTCAGTCCGGAGCTCCTGCTTCCGCAGCAGCGGAAACCGCCGAAGGTCGTCGAGCGACGAGACCTTGCCCGGATCGACGCCGACGGCGTCCCATTTCTCCCGGTAGAACCCGGAGTTCTCGTAGCAGTAGTCCAGCTGAGCCTTGAGCTTGCAGACGATGAGTCGCTCACGATCGGCCGGATCCATCGTCTCGACCGTCCGGTTCCAATAGGGGCTCTCGGCCGAAGGAGACGTGGCACCGCTCGGCGGCGGAGGCCACTCCTCAGGCGACGTGAAGGCCAAGGTGCCCCCTCAGCTCGTTGGCGTTTGAATGGTCAGACCAAAGTCGGATGCAATCTCACACAGCGCAACCGCGGTGTCAAGCCCGCAAATGCGGCAATCGTCAGGCCTACGCTCGGCGGGTCGACAGGAAGCCTCCGAAGGCGACCGCGTACCAGAGCACCACGAGGATCACCCAGTCCATCCAGACGAGCGGGGACCCGCCGTAGCTGTCCTCGAGCGCGGCGAAGTGAAGCACCTTGGTGGCAAAGAAGTTCATGAAGATCGCGTACGTCGCCACCGACAAGACGGTCACGATCGCGGTACGCGCCAAGCGGTTTCCGACGGTGCCCAGCGACTGGGGCGGCGCTCCCCACACCAGGCCCCAGGTAAGGCTCCAAAGCGAGAAGCACACGCCGAGCTGAGCCGCCTCCAGGTCCACCGCGAACGTGTCCATGGCCTCGATGCTCTCAGGTACAACGGCTTTCACGATGGCCTTGAAGATGACGAACAGGAGGTAGCCTCCGGCGAGGCTCACCGCCACTGCGCCCAAGGCGCGCAAATGCCGGTTCTTGATCATCGCCCAAGGCCAGTTGTCCCACAGCATGGCCGCGAGGAGTAGGACGACGATCGACTCGTAGACCCACCCGGTGGCGGTCGGGAGCGCGAGGGGTGCGTCGGCCGCCAGCGCTGCGCTGAAGTTGGGGTAGATCAGGACGACGGTGCCGAGGAGCGTGATGAATGCAGCCAGGAAAAACTGCGCCACCCCGGCGGTTGGTTGGCCGACGTTTTCAAACGGGTAGCCGCCCCAACTGGCGGCCACGAGGGCGTATGCGTAGAAGCCGATGAGGACGACGAAGGCGGCCGCCGTGAAGCCCGCACCACCCGGGGCGGCGTGGGAGAACGTCGGGTCCCAGGCTCCCAGGACGAACGTGAAGAGCCACACGGCGAAGAAGGCAAAGGCCACGTCGAACGCGACCTGGGCGACGCCGGCGAGTGGCTGCGAAAGCCGGCTGAACGGCCAGTTGCCGAACGTGAAGCCGGTGAAGATGAACGCCAGGATGGTCCAGAACAGTAGGGCGCCGACGGCCGCCTGCGACGCACCAAAGGGACTCCAGTCCGGATCGGCAAGTAGCCACCATGTGAGAAGCGAGACGATCCAGATGCCAGCCGTGATCACGAGTGGCGTCGCCGCTCCCCACCGTGGGACCGCCGCCGCTGTGGCACCAACCTCCGCTTCAACGTGTACGTCTTCGCCCATCTGAGTCATCGTGTTTGGCCGGGATCCCCGGCCTTCCCCCTTTTGGTACCGGGCCGGGAACGCGCCCGCCACAATCCGGGCTGAGCGCAATCGGGGCGCTATGAATACGAGGGCATCATTAGTTTGGTCTGGCCAAATGTCAAGTAGGCCAGCTATCAAAACTATGGCCCACTCACTTCAGCCACGTTGCCCAGCGCTCGGCACCACACGCGCCGCGCTCGGCGTTTCCAGGGAGTCGCTGCGCAGCGATGCCGCGTCAGCTGACGCCTTCTAGGCGTGTCGCCACGGGCGGGCTGGCTCCAGCCGACGCCTGCTGGTCATAGCCGGGCGTTCGCCGGCCCGGTCCGATTGCCAAGACGGTTGGATTGCTGATGGCGCCCGGCTACGGCCGGGAGACCTTGGTCCCGACGAGGTCCTCGTAGATCTTCACCACGGACGTGAAGTGCTCATCAGCGCTGCCGCGCTCGACGGCCTCTGAGTAGAGAGCTTCGATGACCTGGGCGAGTCGTGTCGGGTACTCCTCGGATGACGCCAGGTCGAGGATGAGGCGCAGGTCCTTGACGGCCAGGCTCGTCTTGAACCCGGGCGTGTAGTTCCCTTCGAGCACTCCGGGGAAGTCGTGGTTGAAGTGCGCGGAGCGGCCTCCGGATACAGAAAGGATCTCGAAGAGCCGCTCCGGATCCATGCCGCACTTCACGCCGAGGACGAAGGCCTCGCTCGCTACGGCGATGTTGCCGATCGACATCAGGTTGTTGACGAGCTTGACGATCTTGGCGGTGCCGATCCCGCCGGTTCGGTTGATCTTCTTGGACATCGCCTCAAGGAGGGCCTGGTGCTCGCCGAAGAGCTCGTCGTCGCCGCCGACCTGGAACACCAACTCGCCCGCGGCCGCCTGAGGAGGCTCGCCACTCAGCGCCACATCCAGGACACGAGCACCCCTGGCCTCGGCCGCTTCAGCCAGCCGTCGAATGGCGGCGGGCTCGATGGTGGAGGTCTCGATGACAGTGTCGCCGGGGCTGGCTCCCTCGAGCCAGCCCTTGGGGCCGGTGCACGCCTCGAACACAATGGCCGAGTTGGGCAGGGACGTCACGGTCACGTGCGTGGCTTCCGCCACCTCGGCCGGCGACCCCAAGAGCGTCGCCCCCGCCTTCTCCGCGGCCGCCGCGGCGGCCTCCGAGACGTCGAAGCCGAAGACCTCGTAGCCACATTCGAGGAGCCGGCTGCACATGCCCCCGCCGATGTTCCCGAGGCCGATGAGCCCAACCGACTTGGCGCTCGCTCGCATCTCGTACGTACCTCGTTTCCGTCGAGTCGTCGGATGAGCGGCGGGCTCGCGCCGGCGGAAGAGGGGGTGTTGATCAGGGCAACCCCTGTCCGGCTCTTCGAGATCGAAGCGCGGACGCGATGGCCGCCCGTAGCCTGCGTATGGGCTTTCGCCGACGTCGAGCACTGGACCGCTAAGGTCTGACCAAGTTACCATCGGTCTTCGGGTGAGGCAACAAGTCCTTCGCGGCGCCGGCCTCGCTCGCTTCAGCGTCCAGGAAAGGAAACCGCGATGACGGACCTGCGCGACAAACTCGACCCGCAGCAACCCGAACCCGCCTCGGGTGAGG
This sequence comes from uncultured Burkholderiales bacterium, assembly GCA_964502185.1. GTDB lineage: Bacteria > Actinomycetota > Acidimicrobiia > IMCC26256 > BP-133 > CAZCVW01. Next base: position 6,581 of record CAZCVW010000004.1, on the reverse strand, counting down.
AGCGACGGTTCGTCACCGGATCCGGCATCCCCGTCAAGCAGGCGTACGAACCCGAGGACCTGAGCGACTGGAGCTTCGAGGAGCGGGTCGGGCGGGCGGGGTTCTTCCCGTTCACCCGGGGGCCGTACGAGACGATGTACCGCGGGCGGGTGTGGACGCAGCGACAGGTGGTCGGCCTGGGGACGGCGCCCGAGACGAACGCCCGCAACAAGTACGTGATCGCCCATGGGCAGACGGGCATCTCGAACGACTTCGACGTGCCGACCCTCATCGGGCTGGACTCGGACGACCCGCGTTCGAAGGGGGAGGTCGGTCGTAGCGGCGTGGCGATCGACACGCTGGCCGACATGCACGACCTCTTTGAGGGCATCGCCCTGGACGAGATCAGTGTCTCCCAGACGATCAACCACCCCGCCGTCGTGATCTTCGGGATGTACGTCGTCATGGCGAAGAGCCGTGGGTACGACATCCGCCAGCTGGCGGGCACCACGCAGAACGACCCGCTCAAGGACTTCTACGCCCAGAAGACGTACATCTTCCCCCCCCGCCCGTCGGTCAAGCTCGCCGGTGACCTCCTGGAGTTCTGCGCCCGGAACATGCCCCGATGGAACGGAATCAACATCAACGGATACAACATCCGAGAGGCGGCCACGACGGCCGACCAGGAGTTGGCCTTCACCTTCTCCCAGGCCATCTCCTACATCGAGGAGCTGCTCGGGCGCGGCCTTGACATCGACGACTTCGCCCCTCGCTTCTCGTTCATCATGAACGTCCAGAGCGACTTCTTCGAGGAGGTCGCCAAATTCCGGGCGGCGCGGCGGATCTGGGCCCATCTCCTGCGCGACCGCTTCGGGGCCAAGCACCCGCATTCGTGTCGGTTCCGGATGCACGTCCAAACCGGCGGCAGCACCATGACGTACCAGCAACCGGAGGTCAACCTGATCCGGGGCGCCGTCCAGGCGCTGGCGGCGGCCGTCGGCGGGACGCAGTCGATGGCCGTGTCATGCTACGACGAAGCCTTCTCGATCCCTTCGGAGAAGGCTCAGACGCTGTCGCTCCGGACGCAGCAGGTCATCGCCCACGAGACGGGCGTCACCAACACAGTGGATCCCTTGGCCGGCTCGTACTACGTCGAGAGTCTCACCGACGAGGTGGAACGGCGGACATACGACTGGATCGCCGACATCGACGCTCGCGGGGGAGCGATCACCTGCGCCGAGGACGGGACCTTCGAGCGCATCATCAGCGACAACGCATACGCCATGCAGAAGGAGATCCTCTCCGGTCAGCGGGTCGTGGTCGGAGTCAACGCCTACCGGATAGAGCACGAGGAGTACGAGCTCGAGACCTTCCGAGTCGACGACGCCTCCGAGGAGGAGCAGCTGCGCCGCCTCAGCGCCTTCCGGTCGTCCCGCGACGACGTCCCGGTGCAGCGAAGCCTGGACCAGGTACGGGCGGTGGCGGAGCGCAACGAGAACACGATGCCGGCAGTGTTGGATGCCATCGGAAACGGGGCGACCCAGGGCGAGATCATCGCCGCCCTCATCGACGTGTTCGGCGCCTTCCGGGCGCCCGCGATCTACTAGCCGGCGGTCGTTCCCGGTTGCGACGGAGGAGTTCGACGATGATCCGTGTGCTGCTGGCCAAGCCTGGCATCGATGGCCACGATGTCGGCGTCAAGGTCGTCGCTCGCTCGCTGCGAGATGCCGGGATGGAGGTGATCTACACCGGGCTGCGCACGACGGTCTCCGAGACTGTGCGCATGGCGGTCCAAGAGGACGTGCACGTGATCGGTGTCTCCAACCTCTCGGGGCAGCACGTGCCGATCATGACGGAGCTGCGGCAGCGACTCGAGGAGGCGGGCGCCGGCGAAATTCTGCTGCTGGCCGGCGGGAGTCTCCTCCGGGAAGACATCGCCGCCCTGGGCGAGTGCGGCGTGGCGGGGTGCTTCCCGCCGGGCACCCACACCGACGAGATCGTCCGTTTCATCCGCGAGCGGGTCCCTGACGAGGACGCGTACACGCCCGCCGACCAGCGATGATCGGAGCGTCATGCCCGGATGCGGCCTGGCCCGAGAGTGGTTCGAGAACATGAAGACCGAACAGTCGGGGCCCTCCAGCGAACCGGGCGACGGTCGGGAAATAGATCGGTGGACGGTGGCGCGGGCCGTGGCGGAGTTCCTGGCCGCCCACGGGGTCGAACGTGTCTACGGGCTTTGCGGAGGGCATGTCCTTCCGATTTGGGACGAAGTCGCGCGCCTCGGCATCCAGGTCGTCGATGTTCGCCACGAGTGTGCCGCGGTCTACATGGCGCACGCCGAAGCAGAGCTAACCGGTCGACCGGGTGTGGCGCTGGTGACCGCCGGGCCAGGCCTCACCAACGCGGTGACCGGGATCGCCAACGCGGGAATGTCCCGCTCGCCCGTCCTCATCATCTCCGGCCGCGTCCCCCGGCCTCAGACGGGTATGGGTGGACTGCAGGACATCCCGCAGGCGGCCGTCGTGGCGCCCCTCTGCCGCCGGGTCGAAGTGGTCTCCGAGCGCCACCACGTGCTTCCCCGGCTCGACGCCGTCCTGGACGCTGCCCTCGGGTCCGACGGCCCGCCCGGGCCCGCCTACATCGACTTCCCCACTGATCTGTTGCGCGAGACCCTCGCGGACGCCGAGCTCGACCGTTCCTGGTTTCAGCCCCGGCCTCGGGACCGTCGCCGACCCGACCCGGACGCCGTCGCCGCCGCGGTGGAGGTGCTGAGGCAGGCGCGCCGCCCGCTCGTGATCGCCGGTCGAGGGGCCCGTCGCTGCGGGCCCGACCTCGTGCGCTTCCTCGATGAGACCGGCGCCCTCTACCTCGACACGGCGGAGAGCCGCGGCGTGGTCCCGCACGACCATCCGAGCTTCGTCCCCGCCATGCGGGGACGGGCGATGCGGGAAGCCGATACCGTCGTCACGCTCGAGCGGCGCCTCGACTTTCAGGTCGCGTACGGGTCACGCGCCGTCTTCGCTCCCGACGCCCGCTTCGTCCGTATCGGTCCGACCCGCGAGGAGACGGCGGACAACCGGCGTGGGGACGCCGAGGTGAAAGCCGATGCCGAGGTCGCTCTGGCGAGCCTGCTCGCCGCCGGTTGCGCGCCGCATGACGCCGACCCGGGCTGGCGCGACGAACTGGTTGCGGCCAACGCCGAGCGGGCCCGGGAACTAGCGGCCACGATGCGGGACTGTGGTCCCGGCGCCGACGGCCGGATGCACCCGTACACGCTGATCGCCGCGTTGAACGACGTGATCGGTGCGGATTCGGTGGTCGTCGCCGACGGCGGGGACATCCTGTCCTTCGCCCGGGTCGCCCTGGTGACCCCGGCGTACCTCGATCCCGGGCCGCTCGGCTGCCTCGGCGTCGGCGTACCGTTCGCCACCTCCGCCGCTCTCAACTTCCCCGGCCGGCCGGTCTTCGCGTTGATCGGTGACGGTTCCTTCGGATTCACGGCCATGGAGGTCGACACCGCGGTGCGGACGGGCGCCCGGGCCGTGTTCGTCGTCGCCAACAACGAGGCCTGGAACATCGAGCGCCACGACCAGCTGCAGAACTACGGCGGGAACCTGGTCGGGGTGGAGTTGCCAGGATGTCGCTACGACGTCCTGGCCCAGGCCCTGGGTGCGTACGGCGAGCGGGTCGAGACGGCCGACGAACTTCCGGGAGCGCTCAAGCGGGCGATCGAGCGGGCTCCGTCCGTCCTCGACGTGCTCGTCACGCGGGACGCCGTCTCGGCGGACTTCGCCGGTGGTCTGGCCGGTGTGCCGGACCGCCAGGCGCTCCGGGCTTGGGACGAAGCGGAACACCAGCGGCTGACGTCGAGCTGACGTCACCGCCGATCGGGATCAACTGTCGCCGTCGTCGGCGGCGGCACCGAGGTGGGCCACGTCGAAGATCTTGAGGGCGAGGTCGGCGCGGACGCGGTCGTCGTGGCGGCGCAAGTCGAGGGACGTGAGCGCTTCGATGCGGTCGAGGCGGTACCGGAGCGTCTTGTGGTGGACGTAGAGCTGTTTGGCGGCCTCCTGCTGCGAGCAGTCGGCGGCGAAGTAAGCGCGGAGGGTCTTCATGAGCTCACCGTCGTGCCGGCGATCGTGTTCGATGACAGGGCCGATCGCGTCGTCCACGAAGCTCTGCAGGTTCGGGTCGGAGTCGGAGGCGAGGAGCAGGCGGATGACTCCCAGCTCGTCGTGAATCGCCAAGCCGTCGGCGCCGAGGCGCTGGGCGGCGAGGAGCGCCACGTCCGCCTCGCGGTGAGCCGTCCGCAGATCGAGGGGATCGTCCCGGCTACCGCTTACACCCCAGGCGGTCGCCAGGCCGGGGACGAGGCGTGACGCCTCCAACCGCAAGGCCCGGATCAGGTCGCGCACCGCGGCCGGCTCGGTGCACGCGACGATCGCGGTGAGGGTGTCACCCCGGGCGGCGACGAGCTCACCGGCGTCTCGATCCCCGATGACTCTCCGGACCATTCCGAGGATCTGACGGCGGAGCCGCTCGAGGCGGACGGTGTCCCATTCCGCCGCTCGGGCAAGGTCTTCGAGGTTCTCGATGGTGCCGCGCAACACCCGGTGCGGCCGCGAGACGTTGATCCGGAGGCGCGCCGCCCGGCTGACGGCCGCCAGGCGGTGATCGGGCGAGGCTTCGAGGAGATCCCAGACGATCTGCTCCCGGGCGTCGGAAAGCGCCTGGTCAGCCGCCCGCTGCTCGAGCTGGCTGAGCGCGCAGCACAGAGCGGCCTCGCCGACCGCCAGGACGACGCCACTCCCGGGCCGCTGCGCGGCGAGCAGGCAGAACCATCCGAGCCGGTCCTGCCCGGCTCGGATCTCCTGGACGGTGAGCCACCGGCCGTCGTCCAGAGCGGTGCTCGTGCTGCCGGACGTCCCACCGCCGGCGTGGGCTCGGCGCCGGATCTCGGCGCGCATGACCCCCGCCGCCGCGGTGAGAGGGTACGACGCGACCGGCTCGCCCTCGGACGAGAAGACGCCGACCTCCCCGCCCACCTGCTCGGCGACCGTGCGGACGATCGCGGTCAGGCCCCCGCCGTCCAGGACGTGACCGATGAGAGCGCGCTGCAGGGCATGCACATCAGTGACCACGTTCAGCTGCACGCTGAGGGACTCTTCGGCGGCCGCCAGCAGGCGGACGCTCTCGTGCTGGCGGTCGTACAGGCGGGCGTTCTCGATGGCGATAGCCGCGAGATTGGCCAGAGCCACGATCCGCCGGACATGGCGGTCGCTGAACACGGATCTGCGCCGGCGCCACACCTCGAGGACACCGATCACCTCACCGTGCACGATCAGCGGAGCGCCCAGCGCGGACTGGGTGTCCTCGGCCAGGGCGAGCGGGTTGAAGTGGTGGCTGATGGCGTCGCTCTCGAGGTAGCTGTCGACCTTGCAGGGTTCCGCGGTCTCGAGCACCCGTCCTGCCAGCCCCTGGCCAGGCTCGATGCACAGGTGGGCGGTACGGGCCCGACGATGGCCGACGCAGGAGCGCATGACGAGGCGCTCGCCGTCGCGCAGGAACACACCGGCCATGTCGGACTCGACCAGGGCGAGGGTCTGGCGGGCGATGGAGAGGAGGACCTGGTCGACCTCCCGGACCGAGAGGATGTCGATGGTCACCGCCTCGAGGGCGCCGAGCTCCGTCACGAGGTCCTGCATCTCGGCAATCCGCTCGGCGTCGGCGATGAGGAGCTCGCACCCCTGGGCGGCGAGTTGGAGCTCCGTCGCCGCGGGGCTCGACGGGTCGAGGACGACGGCAACGGCGAGCGCCAGGGAGCCGGGCCGTAAGGGTATGACCGAGAGGCCCATAGCGTCGAGGGCATGGACGGTCGTCCACTCGCGGGCCTCCAGTGGGAGCGCCTCGAGGGCCGAAGCGATGGAGCTCTCGGGTGTGCTGGCCCCGACGACCCGCCAGGAGCTGCCTAACGGGGTGATCAGCGCGGCCTCGGTGGAGCCGGCCAGGCCGGCGAGGACCTGTGCCGTCTTCACCATCACCGCCTCCGGGCTCACGGACGCGGCTCGGCGGAGGGCGGCGACGACCTGCAGGGCCGCAGCCACGCCTTCACCGCCGGGCCGCCCCGGTTGGGGCGCCTCGACCGGCACGGCGCCGGCTGGCCCGCCTAGAAGCGTTTCTGAGCTTCGCCTCGCCACCGCGTTCCCTCTCGGTTGCCGGAACCCGGTCACAGGATAAGGACTTTGACCTCCTGGTGATCCGAAAAGCGCTGGTAGGCGGCGGGGACGGCGTCGAGCCCGACTCGGGCGGTCACCACGACGGTCGGGTCGATCACCCCGGCGGTGACGAGCGCCAGCAGGCGGTCGCGCAGCCGGATGCCGTCGCCGATGGCGAAGCGGAGCGAGAGCTCGTCCGCGAATGCCCGGGCCACCGGATAGGCGAATGTGGTGTCGAAGTGGGCGCCGACGGATACGACCGTGCCCCGGGCCCGCACGAGGTCGCAGGCGGACTGCAGTGGGCGGGGCCCGCCGACGGCGTCGACGGCGACGTCGGCCCCGCGCCCGTCGGTGAGCTGGTCGACGACGTCCCGGCTGTCCTCCGGG
>CAZCVW010000003.1:17531-39034 GCA_964502185.1 uncultured Burkholderiales bacterium | reverse complement strand
CCCAGCCGTTCGGCCCGCCGGCCGAGGACGGCCGAGCAGAGGGCGGCGGCACCGAAGAAGGCTCCGACTCCGAGCCCCGTGCCCGCCTCGGAGAAGCCGAGATCGGCCCGCACCTGGACGGCCATGGCCCCGAGCAGGAAGGGCGGCGAGACGCAGGCCGTGGTGGCCGCCGCCGTGCCGAGGAGGATGCGCCGCATCCTTCCATCGTCGGCCACGGGCGCTCCCGCTTCCGAAAGCAGGCCGGTAGCCTCCGTGGACTGTGACTCCAGGCCCGGGGACCCCAGATCGCCATTTCGGCTTCCGGACCCGGTCCGTGCACGCCGGCGCCCGCCCCGACCCGACGACGGGAGCCCGGGCCGTCCCCATTTACCAGACGACCAGCTTCGTCTTCGAGGACGCCGCCGACGCCGCCGACCTGTTCGCCCTGCAGAAGTACGGGAACATCTACAGCCGGATCGGCAACCCGACGGTGGCCGCCTTCGAGGAGCGGATCGCCAACCTGGAAGGAGCGATCGGGGCGGTGGCGGCCGCGTCGGGAATGGCGGCGGAGTTCCTGACGGTGGCCGCCCTGTGCGACGCCGGCGACCACGTCGTCTCCAGTTCGGCCCTTTACGGGGGGTCGTACACGCTCTTCGACGTGTCGTTGCGCCGCCTCGGGATCGAGGTGAGCTTCGTCGACGCCGCCGATCCGAAGGCGTTCGCCGCCGCCATCCGGCCGGAGACCAGGCTGCTCTACAGCGAGGTCGTGGCCAACCCGTCGGGGATCGTCGCCGACCTTGAAGCCCTCGCCGAGGTGGCCCACGCCTCCGACCTGCCGCTGGTGATCGACTCCACCATCGCCACGCCGTACCTGTGCCGGCCGATGGAGCACGGCGCCGACATCGTGGTGCACTCGGCCACGAAGTTCATCGGGGGCCACGGCACCACCATCGCCGGCGTGGTGTGCGAGTCGGGCCGGTTCAACTGGGGTAACGGCAAGTTCCCCCACATGACCGAGGAAGTGCCGAGTTACGGCGGGCTGCGCTTCTGGGAGAACTTCGGCGAGTACGCCTTCTGCACCAAGCTCCGGGTGGAACAGTTGCGCGACCTCGGGGCGGCCCTGTCGCCCTTCTCCGCCTTCCTGCTCCTGCAGGGCCTCGAGACGCTGGCCCTGCGCATGGAGACCCACGTCGCCAACGCCCAGGGGCTGGCCGAGTGGCTGGCGCAGCATCCGGCGGTGGCCTGGGTCCGCTACGCGGGCCTGCCCGACAATCCGTTCTACGACCTCGGCCGGCGTTACCTCCCCAAGGGCCCCGGCTCGGTGTTCAGCTTTGGCGTGAAGGGCGGGCGGGAAGCCGGGGCGGCCTTCATCGAGGCCGTCGAAGTGGCCAGCCACCTGGCCAACATCGGTGACACCCGCACGCTCGTCATCCACCCGGCGTCGACCACCCACCAGCAGCTCTCCGCCGAAGCGCTGCTGGCCTGCGGCGTCCCGCCCGACCTCATCCGGATCTCGGTCGGGATCGAGGACCTCGACGACATCAAATGGGACCTCGACCGGGCCCTCACGAAGGCGGCCAGGCGGTGAGCGGGACCCAGTTTGTGAGCGGAAGATGGCAGCCGCCCTCCGCCCGGGAGCGCTGGGAGATCATCCGTTCCAGCCGGACGGTGGCCATGGTGGGGGCCTCCCCCAACCGGTCCCGCCCGAGCTTCTTCGTCGCCACCTACCTGCTGTCGTCGAGCGCGGATTTCGAGGCCGTCTGGTTCGTGCACCCGACGGCGGACGAGATCCTCGGCCAGCCTGTCTACAAGAGCCTGGCCGACCTGCCCGCCGCCCCGGACCTGGTGGACGTGTTCCGCAAGCCCGCCGACCTGCCCGAGGTGGCCGAGGAGGCCATCGCCGCCGGGGCCAAGAACCTGTGGCTCCAACTCGGGCTGTGGGACGACGCCGTGGCCGAGCGGGTCTCCGGGGCGGGGCTGTCGGTGGTCATGAACCGGTGCCTCAAGATCGAGCACGCCCGCTGGGCCGGCGGACTGCACCTGGCCGGGTTCGACACCGGCGTCATCTCGTCGCGCCGCTCGGTCTAACCGGGTCTGAGCACCAGCCCGACCGCGGGCAGTCGTTGCCGGGCGACAGCGGACTCCAGCAGTCCGGGCGGTTGAGGTAGGAGCCGTAGAAGTTCCGGTGACAGGCCGGGCAGTACACGTCCGGAATCTAGGTTGTTCGCGATGTGGTGGCGCGACGCGGTGATCTACAACATCTATCCTCGGTCCTTCGCCGATTCCGACGGCGACGGTGTCGGTGACCTGGCCGGCATCACGGCCCGCCTCGACCATCTCGCCTGGCTCGGGGTCGACGGCATCTGGGTGTGCCCCATCGGCGTGTCGCCGGACACCGACTGGGGCTACGACGTGTCCGACTACTGCGACATCCAGCCGGTGTTCGGCGACCTGGCCGATCTCGACCGGCTGGTGGCCGAGGCCGGCGCCCGGGGGATCCGGGTGCTCCTCGATCTCGTCCCCAACCACACGAGCGACCAGCACCCGTGGTTCGTCGAGGCCCGCTCGGGCCGGGACGCTCCTCCCCGGGGGTTCTACGTGTGGGCCGACGGGAAGCAGGGCGGCTCGCCCCCCAACAACTGGCGCTCGTCGTTCGGCGGGCCGGCGTGGACCTTCGACCCGCCGAGCGGGCAGTGGTACCTGCACAACTTCCTGCCGACCCAGCCCGACCTCGACTGGTGGAACGACGACGTCCGGGCCGCCTTCGACGAGATCATGCGGTTCTGGTTCGACCGTGGCGTGGCCGGGTTCCGCATCGACGTGTGCCAGAAGATCGTGAAGGACGCCGAGCTGCGGGACAACCCGCCGGCGGAGCCGGGTGACCATCCCTATGTCGTCAACCACGGCCAGCGGAAGCTCTACAACACCGAGCAGCCCGAGAGCCATGCCGTCTTCCGGCGCTGGCGGGCGCTGGCCGATTCTTACGACCCGCCCCGGCTGTTGCTGGGGGAGACCTACGTCCTCGACGTGGCCAGCCTCGCCACCTACTACGGCAACGACGACGAGCTGCACCTCGGAGGCAACTTCGTGTTCCTCCACTCGCCGTTCCGGGCCGAGGCGCTGCGGGCGGTGGTGGAGGACACCGAGCGGCATTTCGCGCCGTCGGCCTGGCCGTTGTGGGCCGTCTCCACTCACGACCTGCCCCGCTTCCCCACCAGGTGGTGCGCCGAGCGGCCGGAGGCCGTCCGGGCCGTGCTGTTGATGCTGCTCACCCTGCGGGGCACGCCGATCCTCTACTACGGCGACGAACTCGGCCTGCCCGACACTCCGCTCGGCGCCGGACAGCGGCGCGACCCCGTGGGCACCGGGGCGTTCGATGCGGGCCCGGGGCGCGACCCGTCCCGCACGCCGATGCCGTGGGCGAGGGGGCCGGGCGCCGGATTCACCGATCCCGGGGCGGAGCCGTGGCTGCCGATCGACCTCTGTCCGGGCATGACCGTCGAAGAGCAGCGGGCCGACCCCGGTTCCACGCTCCACCTGTGCCGGGACCTGATCGACCTGCGGCGCCGCTCCGACGACCTGCGGTCGGGCTCGTACGCGTCCCTCCCGTCGCCGGACGGCGTGTGGATGTACCGCCGGGGCGAAGGCGTCGCCGTCGCCCTCAACCTGACGGACGACGCGGTGGAGGTCGAGGTGCCCATTCGTCTTCGAGCAAGCAGCCGGATCGTGGTCGGCACCCGTCGGGAGCGCTGCGGCGAGCGGCTCGACGCCGGGCGGCTCGCCCTCGGAGGCTTCGAGGCCGCGTTGATCGACACGACCGGACAGACTGAGCGGCCATGAGCCGCCGCGCCCTGTGCCTCCAGCACGTCGCCTCGGAGGGGCCGGCGACCATCGCCCTCGCCTTGGACGGTCGGGGGGTGGAGTTGGTCGCCCACCGCTGCGACGTCGACCCGGTGCTGCCGTCGCTCGACGGCTTTTCGGCGCTCGTGGTCTTGGGCGGTGCCCAGGCCGCGTACTCGGATGACGGCGTTCCCACCCGGGACGCGGAGATCGCCCTGCTGCAGCGGGCCCTTGAATTCGAGGTGCCGGTGCTCGGCGTCTGCCTCGGGGCCCAGCTCCTGGCGGAAGCGGCCGGCGGGCGAGCCGAGCCGGGGCAGGGCTTCGAGATCGGTTGGGGCGAGGTGCGCTTCACCGAGGCGGCTGCCTCCGACCCGCTGTTCATGGCCGTCGGCCCGAGCCTCGACGTGCTCCACTGGCCCGGCGAGACGATCGTGCTGCCCCCGGACGCCGTGCGGCTGGCCGGCGACGAGCGCTACGCCAACCAGGCCTTCCGGGTGGGCTCCTGCGCCTGGGGTTTCCAGTTCCACCTGGAGGTGGACCCGTTCCACGTGGAGGGCATGCTGGCCGCCTTTCCGGAGGATGCCCTGTGGTGGGCCGAAGGGCCCGGCCGGGTGCTGGCCGAAGCCCCGGCCCGGGTCGAGGCGATGACCTCGGTCCGGAACCGTGTCCTCGACCGGTTCGCCCGACTCAGCGCTTAGCGGGGCGCGGCGAGCAGGACCTGCTCCCGGCGGGTGCCGTCCTCCCCAAATGGACTATCGGAGCGCCAGCCCCGCAACTCGAGCAGGCGGGCGCCGACGGACCTCCTGATAGTCTTCGTTCTCGAGCAACGGAGGGATGACCGAGAGGCCGAAGGTGACCGCCTGCTAAGCGGTTACGCCACGTTAAGCGGTGTTCTTCCTACGCAAAGTGGCTGGTCACAGAGTTGGGGCGTCGTCAGAAACCTGTCCAGTTATCGGCGCGCTCGTGAGTGGATAACTGGACACTGCCACGCTTCGTGGTGACGGCCCGGCTGATCAGGATCCGAGCCGGAGCCCGATGACTTGGGGGTCGGGACTGTTGGCGATCGGCGTCTAGTGGTTGGTGTCGGGGTCGGAGCACTGTAGCTTGCAGCGCCCCGGGGTCTGGCGCTTGGAATGGTCCTCTGAACCGGTAACGGCCCGGGACGACGGCGTCATGACCGGTTCACCAACGGTCGGCGAAGGTCGGCGGTTCTCGTGTGGCGCTCTTGACGAAAAACGCACTCGCGTATCTCGGCAATAGCGGACGGGTTCCCCCCGTCTATCGAGGCGGAACGACTCCGATCCTTTGGGCTCGTTCGTCGTCGAGTGGGTCGTCTGGCTCTGCGAAGGCGAGGCTGTACGCGGCTACGCTGCGGCACCCCGAGACTCGGCGATGGCGACTGAGGACTTGCCGACGATGGCAGCCCAGCGCGGGTGCGTGGTGACATCCCAGGTCCGCCCGCTCGGGGGGTTCTCCTGGAGCGGCAGCCATTTGGGCTGATAGGGCCTCGACCGAACGTCAGCTCAAAATGCGTCACCTTGGAGTCCCAGAAGGGCTTCGTGTGGCTGGCCTGAAGTCGGCGTCGAGCTCACTACCACGGACGGTTCCCAGTTCTTCGCCACGTCAGTCCGACGTAGATCACCGTCGTGACGACCTGGCCGACCAGGGCCTCGGCAGCGTCTCGACACTCAGCTTCAGTGGTCACCGCCGGAGTTTTCCACTGGTCACCAGGTGGCCGCAGGACGGCCGACTGTGGACCGTGGGCCTTCAGCCTCAGGGCAGGTGGTCGATGTAGGCGCCGACGCACCACTCGAAGGGGTCGAGCTGGGGCGCCGGATCCGCGCCGCTCGCCAGGGGGTACTTGCGGAATTTCGTCTCAGGGTTTTCTTGACAGAAGGTCGCCGCTTCGGAGCGATGCTTCTCAGTGAACGTCGGCCGGGTATTCCACCAGGGGACGGCGATGACGACGAACACGAGTGCGACGACCGAAGCGGCGGCCCGGAGCCACCGTCTCGGGGACTGCTGTCGTGTCGGGGAGACCGGGAGGGAGCTCATCTCGCCCAGAACTTCGAGTTCCACGTGGTGACGCCTGCTTGCACCATCAGATCTTCACACGATCTGTCCGCCGCCGTCCGGTAACGAATCGCGCCGGCCGCTCCATTTACTTGGCGGCCGTCACGGCGCCGTCCCGCCCGGAGTGGGTCCGCCCGAGCTGTATCGAAGCACTTTCTTCGCTGCCGGGGACCCGTCGGTTGTCGGATGCCGGCGGTTTCGGCCCGGCCGAAAGGCCGTGCTGTCGTGGTCACCGTTCGACGTAGTCCGCCCCGTCCCAGCGATACGTGTGAGCCGACGCGTCGGGCAAACACTCCGGGGCGAATTCGCAGAACTTCGGCTCGACGATCTCGTAGACGCCATCGGCGTCGAGGTCCGCCGTCGCCGCGCAGTAGAACCGGCCGGCGTAGTCGTCGGGCGGTGGCGGGAGCGTCCCCAGGTCATCGAGGCCGGTCTCCGTCGGGACGATGACTACGACCCGTTATAGCGACCCGGGTTGTAGTCCAAGAAGACGTTGCCCAGCGCGTCGACCGGCGCCCGCACGTCATCCTCCCCGTAGTCGGACGGGCGGGTCCCGGCCGGGGCGAACCAGTACATGTGCTCGTTCCACCACGAGAACCTCACCGCACCTGAGGCGTCCCTCACCGTCAGCGACGCCGGGCCGGGGTCGCGGCCGTCGCCGCTGTTGCGCTGCGTCACCAACCGGACCAGACCCCAGGCCGGATGGACGAACCAGATGGTCGATTCCCCCGGGCCGGTGCGCTCCACCGCCGGCAGCGACGAGAGCGAGGGCTTCTCCTTCTACGATGAGCCGGCGTGGCTGAGGGCCCCGGTGGCGGCGAACAGCGCCAGCAGCAGCATCACCGACGCACCACGCCCGCCGCCCTACCTCCCTGCCTGGTGCTCATGGGCACCATTGTCGATCATCACACCCACCGGGCCGTGCCACGTTCCCCGCCGGGGTCGCCGTCCCGCCGGAGGCGCCCAGGCCCGGCCCGGTACACAGGCCATCAGACATCAGCGAGCCCCTTCGTCATGGCCCCTTCCTGCTTCAGTCAGGTGGGCGTCTCTCCCAACGGGCTTAGCCGTCGTGAGGGATCGCTCGACGAGCGCGGGGGGTGGAGCCGAAACAGCACCTGACCGGCACGTTTGAGTGCGTGACCGAAGGTCGGTTTTGCAGAAAGTCGCCTACCTGGCGAGCTTCTGCAAGATCGAGCAACGTTCGAGTCGATGCGGGTGAGCGGGCGCGAGACACTGCTAAGTGCAGAAACCTGCCCCAGAGGGCGGTTGCTGCAAACTTAATGCTCGTGCCGGCGGGTTTGGGACCGCTCGGTACTGCCGGGAGTGCGTGCGGGGCGGCGGCAGGCCGGGACGAGGTCCGGTCAGAGCGGTACGAACCTCGCAGTCCGGCAAGGCGCGGGGAGGGCTGGCGCCGGCGCTTGGCGAAGCGAGCGGACCATGAGGGGTCTTCGGAGGATCATTCTTGGCGCGTCCCTGCTAGGTGTGGCATCGCTGTTGGTGCCCATCGGCCAGACTCCGGCGCGAGCGAGCGGGTATCAACTCGACACGTCGTTCGGGGGGCGGGGCTACGTCAACGTGGAGTGGGGGACCGCCGAGAACCACGAGTACGTGCGTGACCTGATCGTCCGGGACGATGGTTCGCTCCAATTCGCCGGGAACGCTCTCTACAGTGAGGAAGAACCCCGCGGTGACTTCCTGGTCCACCTCTCCGCCACCGGCGCTCCCGACCCGGCCTTCGGCCCGAAAGGGGCATACGCGTTCGGGCGGCTCGAGGAGCCCGTCGAAGGGGTCACCGATGGCGACGGATCCTTCATCACGCTCCGCACTGCCGACGGCCGCGAGTTCCTCACCCGCTACCACCGGCCCGGCGAAGTCGATACGACGTTCGGGACGGCGGGCAGTGTGCCGTTCAGCTGCCGGTGTGAGGGCCTGGCCCGGGTCGTTCGGGCTCGGGACGACACCGGCTGGTTTGCAGTGGGGTCGAGAGGTTACGCGGACCCCGGCTGGCTGGTCCACGGCTACGACTGGGTGGCCACCAGACTGACCGCCTCCGGCGCGCCCGATACAGCCTTCGGACCCGAGGGAACGCTGCGAACCGACTTCGGCGGGCACGACCGGGCCGAAGCGGCTGCCCTCCAAGCCGACGGCAAGCTGGTCGCAGCCGGGTTCATAGGGCAGGACGGGATGTCGACGATGGCGGTCGCCCGCTACACCGACGGCGGCCTCGATCCGACCTTCAGCGGCGACGGATGGGCGACGGGGGCCTTCGGTCGGGGCTCGTCCGCCGACTCAATGGTTGTCCAGCCCGACGGGAAGATCGTCGTCGCCGGACGGGTGGCCGGTAGCAAGGTGAACATCGCGCTGGTGCGCTTTCTCCCCGACGGCAACCTGGACCCCCACTTCGGGGCTGCGGGAATGGTCGAGACGAACGTCGGCAGCGACGTCATGGTGGGCGACGCCGCCGTCACGCCCGACGGCCACCTGCTGGTTGCCGGCACCAAGTACGGCACCGGCGCCGACGCTATTCAGGGAGTCCTGCTCCGGTATCGCCCCGACGGCACCCTCGATCCCTCGTTCGGAACGGGCGGGGTCGTCACCGCCCAGTTCGGCCATGGCGCCACGAAGCTGAACTCCGTGGCCGTCGACGGCGACCACGTCTACGTGGCGGGGACCGCCAACAACGGTGGGTCCTGGATGGTCGCACGCTACGGTCCCACGCTGGAACCGCCGACCACGACCACGACCACGACGAACTCGACCTCGACGAGTTCCACCACCACGACGACGCAGGACACCAGCAGACCGACCGCGCCGTCGGCCACAACCCCGACCACGGCTCCCGACCACCACAGTGCGGGTGCCCGCCGCTCGGGCTACTGGATGGTCGGCGCGGACGGCACCGTGTATCGCTTCGGGGATGCCGCCTGGTACGGGAACGCGGCCGTGGGCAGTGCTGAAGCGGTGGACATCGAGCCGTCACCTTCCGGGAACGGCTACTGGGTGGTGGACAACTCCGGGCGGGTCTTCGCCTTCGGTGACGCCCCCTGGTTCGGCAACCTCGATGCGTCCCGGCTCCGGGCGGGCGAGCGGGTTACCAGCGTTTCGGCCCGCAAACCCGGAACGGGCTATCTGGTCTTCACCTCGAAGGGTCGGGTCTTTGCCATCGGACCCGATGGTCGGAACGAACGGCCCGGCGTGGGGCATCTCAGTCTCAACGGGCCCGTGCTCGACTCGGTGGTCACCCCCTCGGGGGACGGCTACTACATGGTCGCCTCCGACGGCGGCATCTTCACCTTCGGCGACGCCGCCTTCCACGGCTCCATGGGCGACCGCAAGCTCAACGCGCCCGTCCAGTCCCTGGTCCCCAACGGGGACGGCGACGGCTACTGGCTGGTCGCCTCCGACGGGGGAATCTTCGCCTTCCGGGCCGGCTTCAAAGGCTCCATGGGCGCCACCAGGTTGAACCGGCCGGTGACGGGCATGGTGCGAGCGGGGACCGGCTACCTGATGGTCGGCGAGGACGGCGGCATCTTCGACTTCTCCGGCGATCCTCACAGCTTCAAAGGCTCACTCGGCGCCACCCCGCCGGCCCGACCCATCACATCCGTCGCCCTCCTGTAGGGCCCGGCTGGGACGGCGAACTGGTCTGGGCCTTCAAGACCGACGAGACGACGCGTGGTCGCCTTGAACCGCTCGCGCAGCGGCCAGCGGGCTGGCGTGCCAGAAGCCGTCCGGTACCGGCACGGGTGAGCGCGGGTCCGAGGGGCCTCGGAGGTTATTCACAGGCGCGGAAAGTGGTGACTATCCCCACTTTCCGCATGAGTGAACGATTGTGAACTGCGCAGCGGCGTCATCCAGAGCCGCCCGGTATTGCCGGATCCAGGAGCGGGGTTTCAGGGCCCCAGTGCAAACATCCGCGAGCATGACGCGTGTCTCGCGCCTCTCTTGATTCTGTAAAGAAAGCTCTCACAGTTCTCCGGTCTCCGGTCTCCGGTCTCCGGTCTACAGGCCGAGGTCGGGGCCGTCGATGCCGTGTCCGGGTAGGGGTGGGAGCGGGACGTCGCGGTGGCCGGGGTGTCTGGTGATGCCGAGGGCGTCGTGGATGGCGCGTTCGATGCCGGCCCGGGGCCTGCGATCGGGCAGGTCGATGGTGCGCAGGTCGATGGATCGGAGGGCGGCTTCGAGGTCGAGTTCGGCGGGGTCCTGGCCGTGCTCGGCTGTGGACCCGCCGGGTTCGTCGACGTGCCCGGCGAGGCGGGAGGCGAGGTCGGCTTCCCAGGCGAGCTCGGCGGGGTGGTTGAGGAGCCAGTCTCCGCGCTGGGAGATGGCGGCTTCGACGGCGGGGATGCGGGCGCCGGCCCGTTCGGCGTCGTCGAGGCGGTGGCGGCTCCGTTGGAGTTGGCCGGCGGCGCTGGTGCGTTCGGCTTCGAGGTGTCGTAGGTAGCGCTGCTGGGCGTTGATGCGGTGGTGGGTCTGGTCGATGGCGGGTTGGTCGGGGCGGCGGAACCGGCGCCGTCGGGTGAGGGCCTCGAGGTCGGTTTGGGCCTCGGCCAGGCTGTGGCGCGTCCTGGTGATCATCGGGTCGAGTCGGGCTATGTCGCGTTCGTGGCCGGCGACGATGGTGCGCATGAGGGGGAGATCGCCGCGGAGGCGTTGGAGGCGCTGGAGTTCGGGGCGGCGGTCGGGGCCGGCGTGGGTGTCGATGTATGCACGGGCTTGTTCGTGGAGGCGTCGGAGGGTGGTGGGGTCCTCGGCCCGGTCGAGTTCGTGGCGGAGGGTTTCGGTGGCGGAGAACTCGGCCGAGGAGCGGCGCATCACCTCGGCGAGGACATCGACCGGTGTCGGCGGAACCCGGTGGCCGTGGCCGGTGCTGGCGGCGTCGGTGACGACACAGACACGGTTGTCGTGCCGTCCCCGGGTCATGCCGACGTAGAGGTGCTCGCCGGTGGTGGAGTTGTCGGCGAGGAGGACGGCCCGGTCGACGGTGACGCCTTCGGCTTTGTGGACGGTCACGGCGTAGGCCAGAGCAACGTGGTCGGCGGCGTAGGCGGCGGGGAGGACGACCCGGCCCCGTCCGTCGAGGTGGGTGACGACCAGGGCGCCGTCGTCGCGGCGGTGCTCGACGTGCCAGCGGTCGCCGTTGCGGACCCACCACCGCGCGTCGGTGAGGAGGCGCCGGTCGTTGCGGGTGGTGACGATCTCGTCGCCGCGGCCGACGATTTGTGTTCCGGCGGGGATCCCGTCGGGTTCGACCTCCCCGGTGGCGACCCGTTCGGCGCGGGCCCGCAGCGCGAGGGCGTCGACGGTGGCGTGGTCGGCGGCGACCACCACGATCGACTCCCCGGCCGTGCGGGCGGCCCGCCAGGCGGCGAAGGCCTGGTCGATCATCGCGTCCCGGGAACCGCCGCTGATCCGCCCCTGGGCCTGGTAGTCGCCGAGAACGGATTCGTCGCCGGCCCGGAGGCGGAGGGTGGCGTTCGCTTCCCAGGGGTGGGAGAAGCGCCGCACGCCGGAGAGTTCCGCGGCGCGGCTGTCGGCCACCAGGAGGCGGAACAGGCCGCCGGCCTCGACGGCGCCGAGCTGGCGGTGGTCGCCGACCAGGACGAGTTTGGCGTCGGCCGCTTCCACCACGTCGACCAGAGCGGCGAGGTCGGCCGTGGCCAGCATGGCCGCCTCGTCGACCACCACGACGTCACCGGCCCGAAGCCCGCCGGTCGGCTTCAAGGTTCGGTGGGTGTCGTAAAGGAACTTGGCCACCGTCTCGGTGGGGATCCCGGCCTCCTCGGCCAGTACCCCGGCGGCCGCAGCGGAGACGGCCAGGCCCCGCACCGACGTCCCGGTCGGGGTCCAGGCGTCTCGGGCGGCGCGGACCATGCGGGTCTTGCCCGCCCCGGCCGGGCCCACCACACAGGCCAGCCGTTCGCCGCCCTGGCAGATCCGCCGCAGCGCGGCGGCCTGGTCGGTGCCCAGCCGGTGCGTCCAGGCGGCCCGCTCCACCGCCGTTTCCGGGGCGACGGCCACGCCGGCGTGGCGGCCCCGGACGAGGGTGTCGAGGATCTGTCCTTCCCGGGCCAGGGTCTGGCGGGTGGTGTGACGCCGAGCGCCGTGGCGTTCGTGGCCCGGGAGCCCATCGCTCCGCCGTAGGCCGGTGGGGACCTCGGCGGACAACGGCGAACACAGCGTCACCACCTCGGGGTGGGCCAGCACCGCGGCGCTGGTCGCCTCGATCCATTCCCGGCCAGCTTCGGCGCTGCCGGCGAGATGCGGCGGGAGACGACGGGCGGTCGCCTTGGCCACCTCCGCCCGGCTCCAGGTGGAGCGGGCCTCGGCCAACTCGGCCACCAGCTCCGTCACCACCGCCGGGTCGGCCATCTCTTCGCTCAGCCCGACCGAGAGCGACGTCCGGTCCAGCGTGACGGCCAGCCATCGGTCGGGATCCCATCCGGCGGCGTCGGCCTCGTTCCGCCACCGTCCGGCCAGGGCGGCCTCGTCGTCGCCGTGGCCGGTCTTGGCCGGGCGGGTGTCGTAGGTGGCGAACTGGTACTGCTCCGCCCGCTCGTCGTCGGTCAATGACCGGCTCAACTGGACCTCGAGCTGAGCGATCCGCTGCGCCCCCCGGCGTTCCACGTCGTGGCGCCGTTTGGAGAACAACTCGATCAGCCCCCGGGGGACACCCTCGATGTCGGCCTGGCCGTTGCGGTCCACCGGCTCCCAGGCGACACCGACCCGGGCCGACAGCTCCACCCGCAGCGTGGCGTTGTAGAGCATCCCGGCCGCCTTCTGGAACGCGAACACCTCCCGCCCGTCCAACGACCGCCAACGCCCATCGGCGCAACGCACCTTGTTGGCCACCAACACATGCGAGTGCCACTGGGGATCCCCGGCCCGCGACGTGCGGTGGGTGAAGGCGGCGGCCACGAACCCCTCGCTGTCCACCTGGACGATCCCGCCCCGCCCCGTCCGGGAGAAGGCGGCATGGTCCTCCAGGAAACTCAGCGCGGCCCGCACAGCGCTGTCATGCGCCGCCCGGACCTCGGCCGCCACCTCGGCATCTCCGAAGGCGCCGAGGAGGGACACGCTCTTGGGCGGGGAGAACGACAAGGCGAACCCCGTCACCACCGTCCGCTTCGAGTCGTGCCGGTAGGGAACCCCCAGTGGCGCTCCCGAGATCGGGTGGCGACCCTCGTCGAACAGGCGGGCCAGCTGGCCCTCCTCCACCGTTCCCGACAGGCCGAGGGCGGCCGCGCCCGAACCCACCCACACGCCCGGCTCCTGGCCGTGGGAGACGAAGTAGTCCTCCACCGAGAGCTCGCGGTCGTAGTACCGCCAGCTCCCCAACGTCATCGGGACCAACCCGTTCAAGCGCTCCCAGCCCCCTTGCCGCACCACCGGTGCAGAGGTGTCAGGCGTTCAAGGTTCGGTCGAGAACGTTATACAGGATTACAGGGGCAGCTGGGAACGGTTTGTTCCGAGTAGCAGGCGTCTGGCATGGCAGTTGATAGTGGGTGTTGATGAGGGCTGCTGGGTGTTGGTGGTTGCTACTGGTTACTGCCGTCCGCTCCGGTCCGTAGGCGTCCGACGCAACCGGATCGACCGGGTGGGCGAGGGCAAAGCCCTGCTCAGCAACAAAGTTCGGTCCTCGAAGAAAAAATCTTCGTGTCGTTCTGTACCGCTGGGTTCCTCCCTGTACCGCTGAGTTCCCCTCAGTGTCCTCCAGTTCACATTCAAGATTGGGCCTGGCCGAACACGCGCTTTTCTCCGTGTAATAGATCCGGCATAATGCACGGGATATGGGAAAGAGTCGTCGACGATCGGCCATTGCAGGCGGTGACCAGACCCTGCCTTGGGGTGGCGTGGCCGAGCCCGTGGGTGAGGCGCTGTCGCCGTCGACCGGGCCAGAACCGATCGCGTTCCCGCCGGCTCCCACCGCCGAGGTCATGGAGTCGAGCGAGGACGAGGGCCGCGTCATTCACTGTCCCGCCGGTCACCTGTATGACGACGAGAACACCTACGTGACCCGCCAGGGCTGGCGCACCTGCCGGACCTGCAAGAGGGACTCCGACCGCCGACGTCGCGCCCGCACGGCCAAGAACCTCACTCCCGAGGAGCGGACCCTGCGGGCCCGTCTCGGCGCCTACCGCCTCCACGCCCTCCACGACCCGAAGGAAACGACGAAGAAGGCCCGGGCGGCGTTCGCCACCCGTTTCGAGCGGGAGGTGGACCCCGAAGGGGTGCTCCCGTCTTCGGAGCGGGCTCGCCGGGCCGAGGCCGCCCGCCGCGGCGCCCTAAATTGCGTCTCGAGCTGCTCACGCATCGGCCTACGATGGCTGCGTGAGTAGAACGCACGTCGAACCCGAGCTGCCTCCGGCGGGCAGGGCGCTCGTGACGGCGCACGCCGAAGAGCTGCGAAGGCTGGCCGTCGAGCATGGGATCACCGAGCTTCGGTTCGCGTCCCCGGGCCGCCTGGTCGGTCACGTGGCGGGCGACCGCGACGCGCTCGACGTCGCCGACTTCGACGTGGCCGCTCGGATCCTCCTCGGGGCTGAGGTGCGTCTCTACTCCGATGCCGTGCTCACCAAGGAGAACGTCAGCCCCGACCTCGTCGCCGCTGAGCCCCTGTGACTTCGGGCGGGACCGTCCGCCCGGACCGGCATGCCCTCCTGGAGCTCGACGCGCTACTCGAACGTGTCGAGCAGCTTGCCGAGGCGGGCAATCGCAACCGGTACGACAGCGATGACGTCTACCGGTGGGCCCTGCACCGCCTCTGGATCTCCATCGGCAACGAGGCCCTGGCCTACTGCGCGGTCCGGGGTCTCGACATCTACGGGACCAGGCCCTTGGGAAGCCTCTACCAGCTTCGGTGCGCGTTGGCCCACGACCGACTTCCCGATGTCGACGAGGACCTCGTCTGGCGGATGACTCGGCTGCGGGCCGGCAACCTACGGCCTCAGGTCCGAGCGCTTCTCCGCTGACGCCGTCAGCCGAGCTTGTCGCCGAGGCCGAGGCGGCGGTGTTCGTCGCGGGCCCGTTGGTCGGCGGTGGAGGCGGCGTAGCGGCCGAGCATCGTGCGGGACCGCCACCCGGCCAGGCGCATGAGCCCACCCTCGGAGCCGCCGGCGTCGAGGAAGGTGTGGGCGAAGGTGTGACGCAGCTGGTGGGGATGGATGTGGGCCAGCCCGGCGGCCTTGGCCCGCTTGCCGACCATCTGGGCGATCCCCCGGGGGCTCATCGGCCCGTGGATCCCCAGCCACAGCGGCCCGGTCGACTCCGACGGGACGTCGGGGCGCCGAGCCCGTTCCCGGAGGTAGCGCTGGAGGGCCAGGGCCGTCTTGTTCCCGAACGGGCAGGCCCGCATCCGCCGGCCCTTCCCCATGACCCCGGCCACGTCGGTTTCGAAGTCGAGGTCCTCGACCCGCAGGCCGGCCAGCTCCGAGAGGCGCATGCCGGTGTCGAGGAACAGCCGGATGATGGCCATGTCCCGCCGTTCAGCGAACGTGCGGCCGGAAACGGAGCGGATTAGTTGCTCAAGTTCCTCGGTCGAAACCACCGCCACGGGCTGCTCGGGGACGATGGGCGGCCGCATCGTTCGCATCGGCGAGGCATCGATCTCCCCCTCCTCGGCGAGGAACTTGAAGAACTGCTGGGCCGAGCGGAACCGGACCGAGGCGGTGGCCGGCTTGCACCGGGCGAGCAGGTCCTCGATCCAGGCCTCGATGTGCTCCCGGCGCAAAGCCTCAGGGGCCGTGGGCAGGGACGACGCGGCCAGGAACCGGTCGAGCTGGCGGACCGACTCCAGGTACACCTGGACGGTCTTGGCCGACCGGTTGGCAGCGCGCAGGGACCGCTCCCACAGAGCGATGTGGACGCCGAGGCCCTCGCCTACACTGGCGGTCGTGTTCTGGCCCCTGGACTTGCGTTTCGGAGTCGTCGAGTCGGCCACGCGCGCCCCTTCGGACAGCTCGGAAAAGTTGTCGGGGTGTGCAGGCCGCCGAAAGACGCCTTATGAAGCAAAAGTGCAGGTCAGAGCATGTACGGAGGGATGACCGAGAGGCCGAAGGTGACCGCCTGCTAAGCGGTTAGGGGCCGTAAAAGCTCCTCGAGGGTTCAAATCCCTCTCCCTCCGCAAGACGAACGCCGTTTTCTCATTGCTCTCAGGACCGGAAAAGCGCGCTCACAGCAATGAGATGTTCTCGACAGCAGCTATCGGGTCGCGGCCACCTCGGCGGGGTCGACGACCCAGACGTAGTCCCCGACCCGGTCCTCCAGCGTGCGGACGAGGCGGCCCAGGTTCGGGTCCTTGCCGTCCCAGACGACCAGCGCTTCGTCGAGCTGCTTGGACAGCCACCCGTCCCGCCGGGCGAGGGCGGCCGCCACCTTGGGCTTGGAGCCGGGGACGGACCGCTCCAGGAGCACCCGGGTACCGGCCCGACCGAGGAGCTGGGCGTAGCGGTCCCGGCTGGAGCGGGGCCACACGGAGTCCGGGTCGGGGAAGGGCTGGACGACGACCAGCGGCACCCCGGCATCGAGGGCGGCTTCGGCGGCCAGGGTCTCGGCGCCCAGGGCTAGGCCGGTCACGAGGTGCAGATCGGGGTGCAACTGCTGCTTGGCGGTCAGGATCTCGGTCAGGCGCTCCCGCACCGCGTCCGCCGTCGGGTTCTGGTCGTAGCCACCCAACTCGGGCGGACGGTGGCCGAAGGCGCCGCAGAGGCGGCCCGCCGGCAGCCGCGGATCGCTGCTCGTCATGGCTCCGGGGACCGTGTCGGCGGGCCCGAGATCCTCCGCCCCGGGCAGGTGCTCACCGGAACGGCCCTGTTGCGTGGTGGCCGCCTCGACCGCCAGGCGGTCCACGATGTCGTTCATCCGATCGGCGCTGTGCCCCTTGACCCAGGTGAACGTGAGGCGCCCGGGATCAGCCCGGTAGAGGTCGAAGAACGGCTCCCACAGGTCACGGTTGGCCACCGGCTTGCGCTGGCTGTTGATCCACCCTTTGGCCAGCCACTTCTCCCACCACCGTTGCCCGAAGCAGTTGACGACGTAGGTGGAGTCGCTGCGGATCTCCAAAGGTCCGTCGATCGTCCGGGCGGCTTCGAAGGCCGCTTTGATCTCCATGCGCTGGTTGGTGGAGTGGGCCTCGGTTCCCGAGGCGAACGGCCCGTCGGGGCTGATCGCCCAGGACCAGCCGCCCGGCCCGGGGTTCCCGGAGCAGGCCCCGTCGGTGTAAGCGATCTGCATCGCTGCGGACCTTAGTGGCCCCTAGACGGAGCGGAGGTCGATCTCCGGGACGGGCATGCGGCCGGTCGCCCGGCGGGCCCGCCGCAGCTCCCGCCGCTCCTCCTCGGTGGTGCCGCCCCAGACGCCGAACGGCTCGTCGAGCCCCGCCTGCAGGCAGAGGGTGCGCACCGCGCAGCCTCCGCAGACGAGGCGGGCCTGGGCGATCTGCGTCTCCGACTCCTCGTCCCGCCCCGCCGGAAAGAACACGGCCAGGTTGGAATGGTGGCAGGCGGCCGCGGCCCGCCAGGCCGGGGCGGACGGCAACTCGGGCCGGCGGCGGACGCTCAACCGGCCACCCCGACCGGACGGCTGAACAGGTATCCCTGCCCGAGGCGGCAGCCGGCGGTCTGGAGGAAGTGCAGCTGTTCCCGGGTCTCGACGCCTTCCGCCACCACCCGCAGGCCGAGCGCGCCGGCCAACCCGAGCACGGCGGTGACGATGGCGGCATCTTCGGCCGAGTCGGGCAGCCCGGCCACGAAACTCCGGTCGATCTTGACCATGTCGACGGGGAGGTTCCGAAGGTAGCTGAGGGAGGCGAAGCCGGTGCCGAAGTCGTCGAGGGCGAGTCGCACGCCGAGGGCCCGGAGTTTGCCGAGTTCCCGGGTGGTCGACGGAGTCGCCTCCAGCAGGGCGGTTTCGGTCAGCTCGAGGCAGAGCCGGGTCGGCGGGAGGCCCGTGTCTCTCAGCACGCGGGTGACCCGCTCGGCCAGGTCCGGCTGGGAAGCCTGCCGGGCCGACAGGTTCACGGACAGCCGGGGTTGACGGCCCCCGGCGGGACCCGGGAGACGGTCGGTGGCCGCGTCCCGGCAGGCTCGGGCGAGCACGAACTCGCCGAGCGCCACGATCAGGTCGCTCTCCTCGGCCACGGCCAGGAAATCCCCGGGCAGCACGAAGCCCCGCTCCGGGTGGTGCCAGCGCACCAGCGCTTCGATGCTGTCCATCTCGCCGGTGTGCAGGTCGACGATGGGCTGGTAGACGAGGTCGAGTTGCGTGTCGCGCAGGGCGATCCGCAGCTCGGATGCCGTCCGGGCCCGGGCGGCGGCCCGGATGGCCAGCGGTTCTGAGAACAGGTGGGAGCGTCCGCGACCCTGGCGCTTCGCCTCGTACATGGCCGTGTCCGCGTCGCCCACCAGCTGCTTGGGGTTGGAGCGGCCGTCGGCCAGGACGACGCCCACGCTGGCCGTGACCGTGACCTCGTTGCCGTCGACCACCACGGGCCGGGCCAGGGCGTCGACCACGCGCCGGGCCAGTTCGCCGGCCGCCTCGGCGTCGGGCAGGCCGCCGCAGATGGCCATGAACTCGTCGCCCCCGAGCCGGCCGACCGAGTCCTCCGGCCGGAGGGCCTCGGTGATCCGCTCACCGAGCTGGCGCAGGACGAGGTCGCCGAAGTCGTGGCCCCGGTTGTCGTTGACGTGCTTGAAGTGGTCGAGGTCGATGTAGAGGACACCGACGAGGTCGCCCTGCCGGCCCGCTCGCGCCACCGCCGCCTCGAGGCGGTCGGTCAGGAGCACCCGGTTGGGCAGGCCGGTCAGGGAGTCGTGCAGCGCCAGGTGGGCCAGGGCGGCCTGGGCCCGCTTCCGATCGGTTACGTCATGGAAGGCGACCACCGCGCCGAGGACCCGGCCGTCGGGGTCCACCACCGGCTGACCGCTGGCCACGACATGGCGGCGCCCCCCGGCGGGCCGGGCGATGACGAACTCGGCTTCCCGCACCCTCTCCCCGCCCAGGGCCCGCACCAGCGGGTACTCCTGGGTGGGCAGCGGAGTGAAACCGTCCTCCCGGTACAGGCCGTAGTGGCTGGCCCAGGCGTCCGGAGGGAGCGCCGGGTCCGGGTCGGCGCCGTGCAGCTCCCGGGCGACCCGGTTGAACAGGGTGAGGCGGCCGTCGGCGTCGCAGACGACGATGCCCGCGTCCACCTGGCCGAGCACAGCCGAGAGGAACTCCCGCTCGGCGCCGAGGTCGTCCTTGAGCCGCTTTCGCGTTACCGCGAAGCGGATGGCCCGGCCCAGCTGCTCAGGGCGCAGCGAGCCCTTCTCGATCCAGTCCTCTACGCAGGCCGCCAGGGCGGCGAGCGCCAGGGTCTCGTTGTCGGCGCCGGTGAGCGCGATGATGGGCAGGTTGGGGGCGGCTTCCCGGACGGCGAGGAGGGCGCCCAGCCGGGTGGTGTCGGGCAGGTCGAGGTCGACAAGCACGCAGTCCGCCCAGGCGGCCAGACCCGAGGTGCGGAACGCCTCCACGCGGTTGGCGCAGCGGACGACGAAGCCCGCCGACTCGAGTTGGTCCGCCATCAGGGCCGCGTCCAGGGCACTGCCTTCGACGAGGGCGATGCGCAGCCCGGCGATGGTGGCGGCCGGAGGCACCGCCGCCAGGCCGGGCCGTGGGCTCTGAGTCGGTTCGCCGAGCAGTTCCCGGACCAGGATCACGACCTGTTCCGGCGGTCGATCGCCACCGGCCCGTGGGTGAGGGCATGGCGGGCCGTTTCTCCAGCCCGGCCGAGCAGTTCGAGGTGATGGAGGGCGCGGTCCGGGCGGCTCTCGGCGATGCCTATGGCCATGCGCACAAGACGGTGCCGGCGGAGCTGGCCGATCCGGTCCACCACCTCGATATAGCCCCGTTCGGCGTCGCCCGGGTCGTAGAAGCGGGCGATACCGGCGGTGAACTGCTCGAGGCCGTCGTGGACGAGTTCGAGCACGGCGGCGGGGTCGCCGGCGAGCACGAACTCCTCGCCGGCCAGGCGCCCGACCACGGTGCCGGGGCGGCGGTCGGCCAGCCGGATGAGCACGTCGCAGGCGAAGGCGAGAAGGTGCTCGGCCCGGGCGAAGCTGTAGCGGCGGGCGAAGGAGGAAACCCCGTGCACGTCGACGAGGGCGGCGGCCACCTGGATGCCCGCCCGGACTCGCCGGTCGAGTTCCTCCGCGATCTGCGGGCCCCCGAGCAGCTGAGCGGGGAACAGGCCCCGCCCGTCGAGCAGCGTCTTGACGCGTTCGACCAGTTCGATGACGCGCACCGGTTTCACGACGTAGTCGTCGACGCCGCTCTCGAAAGCGGCGAGGCGGTCGGCCAGGTCCGTCCGGCCGGTGATCATGACCACCGCCGGGCCGCGTCCGGCTGCCGATCGCAGCTGGCGGCACACCTCCAGGCCGTCGAGGCCGGGCATGATGGCATCGAGCACCACGGCATGGGGCCGATGCTCACCGGCGCCGTCCAGTGCCTCCCGCCCGTCGGCGGCACGGATCACGGAGAACCCCTCGAGTTCCAGGGCGAGCCCGACCAGGCGCCGGACGGACGCGTCGTCGTCCGCCACCAGGACCGTTTCCCGGCGCGAGCCGGTCATCCTGTCGTCGGGTGCCGCCCCTGCCGTCACGCGTGGTGGCACACCCGCCAGAGCCCTCATAGCGCCAGCATCGGTAAAACTGGCCCGGCCGGACAGGCACATTTTTGAAATGACCCAACCGGGCTAGTCGCCGCTCGGCGACAACGTTGGCCGGCCCACCACCGCCACCGCAAAGTCAGCGCCGCTCGGTGCGGCGGGGGCGAAGGTCCACGAGGTCGACCATGACCTCCGGCTCGCCGACCACCACATCCGTTGTGCTGCGGGGCGCCTCGGCCTCGTCGCGCTCTTCACCGAGGAAGCGCAGGACCCGCCGGGCGCACTCCTCGGCCCCCGTGACCATCTCGTCCTCGCGAACCTCGAGGTAGCGCCCGGCGAAGAGGCGGGCGCCGGACCGGCGGTTGGCCGAGGTAATCCGCCGGGCACCGCCGCGGGGCCGGGCGATCACGTGCACGAACTGGGCGGTCGGGAACAGGCGGTCCAGTTGCTCCAGGGTGAGGCTGGACGAGGAAACGGACGCCACCCAGCGCGCCTTCCGGTCGCGGGCGGCGTGGTCGTGCTGGAGACCGTGGAAGAACGCGCCTACGGCGCTCCGCCAGTACTGCTCCGGCATCCCATAGGCAACAAGGGCCGGCTGGTTCCGCTCGATGGCGACCGCCAGGTCGACGAGCAGGCGGCTATTGGGGACGCGGCTCAGGCGCGGATCTCGTCCGAGGCGCTCGGCCAGCCGATCGCCTGCTCCATCGACGGTCCCGATGACGAGGACAGGAACCTCGCGCTGCGGAGGGGTCCCTGATGGTGCGTCGCTGGGGTCTGGCCGCATCGTGAGTTCTCCCGTCGAGGGCGGGCCGCGCCCGCCTGTGCAAGCCAGCATCCGGCGCCGACCTGAAGTGATTCCCGGTCTTCCCTGTGGCCCGCCTGAAGTCAGGTCAGGACAGCGTGGGCACTGCTCCGGGCCTGCTCGAGGAGGTGGTCGAGCGTCGACCGGTTCTGGGAGTCGTAGGCGGCG
>CAZCVW010000003.1:0-17431 GCA_964502185.1 uncultured Burkholderiales bacterium | reverse complement strand
ATACGGAGAACGGATTCTCGACAGCCATCAGACGGGGCTGCCCTGTGTTGTCGTGAGGTAGCCGCGGCGGGCAAGGTGTTCCGCCAGGCACCCCTCGAGCTGCGCCAGGGTGGACTCGTCCAGATGGCGCCGGAAGGCGCCGGCGGCCTCGCGCCGGAAGTCGTAGCGGGCCAGGGCCCGTTCGAAGCGGCGGTCCCACGGCAGGCCGAGGAACTCGAGGAGCTCGGCGAAGCGCTCCCGGGGGTTGTCCAGGATGTCCTCGTAGCGGACCTCCAGCCAACGCTCCGAGGGGATCTTCGCTCGGGCGTCGTCGAAGGCATCCATGAGAATCTTCCAGGCGATCCCGGCCAGCACGGCGAAGGACCGGCCCGAGGCTTCCCACTCCGCCTCGTAGGCGGGGGGGAGTGGCCCCCAGGGCCAGTCCCACGGGCCCCGGTGGCCGAGCCACCAGTCCATCTGCATCCAGGAGCTGGCCACCGCCCGTCCGTCCCGCACCACGTGAACGAAGCGCGAGTCGGGGAACACCGCCTCGGTGAAGCCGGCGCGGGGCCAGCCGGTGAACTTGTGGAGGAAGAGGGGCCGGCCCTGGGCCTTCGCCGCCGCTTTGAACACGTCGCGGAATCGGTCGGCCAGCCAGGGGGTGGCATCGGCAGCCGTGAGGTCACGGAAAGGCGTCGCCAGCATCGGCGACACCCGGCGTTCCAGCAGGCCGTACGCCTCCGAGGGGGCGAAGCGCAGGCGGCCCTTGGTGGTGAGGGAATTGGGTACCCGCCGGAAGACGGTTCCGTTCCAACGGCCCGTCCAGCCCAGCTGAGGCACGTTGTCTTCGACGTTGGAGAGAAACCCCACGTCGGGATGGCGGGCCAGCACCTCGTGGACCAGGGTCGAGCCGCACCGGCCCGTCCCGAGCATCCAGGCGTAGCGGGGGTCAGCGGAGCGCATAGCCGTTCGCCTCCAGATGGTGGCCCTGGATGTCCTCGATCCGGCGGACCAGCCCGGGCTCCAGCCGGGTCCGCCAGTTCTCGTTGCGGTCGGGGAAGCGGAGCCGCTCCAGCCCCCGCTGCCATCTCTGGTCGGGCCCCAGCCCGGCGAAGCCGGCCACCGTCTCCAACGTGTCCAGGGGCCCGGCGACGAAGTCCTCGTAGGCGATCCGCAGGTGGCGCTCAGGCGCCACTGCGTCGAAGCCGCGGGTGATGGCCTCGAGCTCGGCGACCCAGTTCTGGGCGCACAGCTCCCAGGGGTCCATCCCCTCCTCGTGCCACCGCCGGGGTGTGCCGTCCTTCCAGACCAGCTCGGAGTCCTCCCACCAGTCGACCTGGGAGAGGGAGTAGGCCACCGCCCTCCCGTCCCGCACGATCTCGACGAAGCGGGCCGACGGGAAGCAGGCGGCCAGGAAGGCGATGCGCCAGTTGTGGCCGATGCGCTTGCTCACGAACACCCGGCCCGCGCCGCGGCCGGTGACGGCGGCCACGGCCTTGCGCAGCCTTTGGATCTCGCCGGCGGACGGCGGGGGGACTTCCACGGCCGGCCCGGGAACACCAGAGCGGGCGAAGAACGGCTCTCCCTCCACGGGCATGGGAAAGATCCGCTCCGCCAAGCGGCGGGAAGACCCGTAGACGTAGGCGTTGGAGCCGCCCCCGAACCACACGGCGTGCCGGGCCGCCGGCAGCGTGGCGGCCAGCCGGTTGAGGGCGCCGAGGGCGGGGACTCCGGGAAACTGCCGGACCCAGTTGGAGATCCAGGCGGCGTCGGGGTGCAGGCACAGGGACTTGTAGAGCAGGCTGGTGCCGGAGCGGGCGGCCCCGATCAGGAAGAGCGGCGGGCGGGAGGGCTTGTTCATGCCGCGGCCGCGGCCGCTTCCGCGGCCTTTTCGAGTTCGAGCTCCGCCCGTCCGAGTTCGAGGTCGGCGGCTTCGAGTTCGAGTTCGGCGAGGCGCTCCTGGACCCGCAGGTCGAGGACCCGGTCGAATTGACCGAGGACCATCCGGTAGACGGACTCGGTGGCGAGGACGGCGCGGTCCCAGGAGTAGCCGGCCAGTACCCGTTCCCGGAAACTGGCGGCTCCTATCAGCTCCCGGGTTGGGTCGGCCAGGGCCCGTTCCAGCGCGGCGGTCAGCGATCCCTGGTCGCCGGAGGCGAACAGGCGTTGACCGACCCGTTCCCGGCCGAGCACTTCGAGGTGGGGAGCGATGTCGCTGGCCACCACGGGGGTTCCGTGAGAGGCGGCCTCCAGCAAGGTGAGGGGGAGTCCCTCGAGGGCCGACGGGAGCACGAAGGCGGCGGCGTTGCTGTAGAGCTCCTCGAGGAGGTCGCCGTAGGCGTAGCCGGTGAAGACCACCCGCGGGTCGGCGGCGGCGAGGCGTTGCAGTTCGGTGGAGTAGCCGTCGGTGTAGGCCGAGCCTCCGGCCATGACCAGCTTGAGGGGCCGCTTGAGGTCCCCGAAGGCACGGATGAGGAGGTCGGGAGCCTTCTCGGGCACGAAGCGGCCCACGAAGAGGACATAGCCGCCGGTCTCCAACCCGAATTCCCGGATGGCCGCCGGGAGGCGCCCGACGCCGCGGCTCACGCCATTGGGGATGTAGACGGCGGAGCGGTGGTGGCGGGCGGCGTAGTAGTCGGAGAGGGCCCGGGAGACGGCGATGGTGGCGTTGGGGACGTGGGCGCTCATCCACTGGGCGGTACGCAGCACCGACCGTGCCCCTTTGCCCCACTTGGCCCGCTCGTCGTCGAGGCCGTGGACGGTGAGAACCACCCGGGCCCGGGACAGCACCTTGGACAGCGGAGCGGCCAACCCGGGGCCGAGAGCGTGGTAATGGATCACGTCGTGGTGGGAGCCGAGGGCGGCCAGCGCGGCCAGCCCGCTGTGGGCGATGGCGTCGAGGTGCTTGGACGACACCGTGGGCAGGTGCTGCAGGCGCATGCCCCGGTGCTCGGCCGGGTGCTCGTCGCCGTAGTTGCTGCGGCAGTAGACGGTGACCTCGTGGCCCCGCTCCACCAGCCTGGCGCCGAGCTCCTCGACGTGGTGCTCGATCCCCCCGTAGGTGGCGGGCACGCCGCGCTGGCCGATCATGGCGATACGCAAGCCGCTCATGCCGCCACCGCCGCTTTGGCGCCGGCTTCGATGTAGTAGTCCTCAAGGCGGGCCAGGTGCAGGGTCGGGGAGAAGTCCTGCTCCACCCGGGCCCGGCCGGCGCGGCCCATGGCCAGCGCCGAGTCGGGGTTCTCCAGGAACGGGGCCAGCGCCCCGGCCAGGGCGTCGGGGTCCTCGGGAGCGGTCAGGGCGCCGTTGACGCCCGGTTCGATCAGCTCCGACAGTCCCCCGAGGTCGCTGGCCACGACGGGTACGCCGCAGGCCATCGCCTCCAGCACGATCATCGGCTGGTTCTCGTACCAGCGGGACGGGACGGCCACGACCGACGCCGTCCGCAGGAGGGCGTGAAGCTCGGGCTTGGGGAGCCGGCCGTGGAAGCGGACCAGCCCGGGGGCCTCGCTCTCGGCCAGAGCGGCGAGGCGGGTGGCCTCCGGGCCTTCTCCGGCCACGTGGAGGAAGCCGCCGAGGCGTCCGACGGCTTGGATGAGGGTGTCGACGCCCTTCTCGGGCGACAGGCGGCCGGCGTAGGCGATGTCGCCGCCGGCGTGGCGCTTCACGTCGATCCCGGCGCAGTCCACGAAGTGGGGCACGCACCGGAGCCGGTCCGGGAACACGCCCGCCTCGGTCATCTTCCCGGCCAGGAACCGGCTGGGGCAGATGAAACGGCTCACTGGCCCGTACGCCTTGGTGGCGGTGTGGAACCAGGTCTCGAAGGCGACCATGGCGCTGGCTGACAGCGATCCACTTTTGCAGCGGCGCTTGACCGCCTCCTGGAGGTGGCCTCCGAAACAGGCTTGGCAGGGACGGCCGTGGTCGAGGAGCTGGTAGGTGGGGCAGGCCAGCTTGTAGTCGTGCAGGGTCATGACCGCGGGGACGCCCTTCCGGGCCAGCGGCCGCAGGATGGACGGCGAAAGCTGGTGGTACACGTTGTGGAGATGCACGACGTCGGGGTTGAACTCGTCGATCACCTCCGCGATGCCTCGGCGGGCCGACGTCGACCACAGCACCCGGCCCGCTCCCCGGAGCTTGCCCACGACCCCATGGGGCATGGGTTCCAGCTCGATGTGGTTGGGGAACCGGTCGGCGAAGGTGGCCTCCCGGTTCTCGGGGTGCGCCATGGCGAAGAACTCGACCTGGTGGCCGGCTTCGACCTGGAGGGCGGCGAGGTCTTCCATGTAGGCCTCGGCGCCGCCCCGCCGGTAGAGGAACTTGTTGACGTGGAGGATCCGCATTAGAGGGCAGTCACGATCGGCTTGGTCAGCTTCTCGCCGCCCATGGATCCGAAGAAGAACTTGGCGGCGTCTCCGTAGGCGAAGATCCCGCCGTCGGAGGCCACCAGCCAGTACCCCTCGCCGGCGGGCGAGACGACCATGTCGACGATGGGCTGGTTGAGCCCGGTGGCCCCGGTCGAGCCGTAGAACTTGGCGTCTCCGTAGGCGAAGATGCCGCCGTCGTCGGCCACCAGCCAGTACCCGTTGCCCGACGGCGTCGGCGCCATCCCCACGATGGGCCGGTTCAGCTTGACTGCCCCGGTGGAGCCCTGGAAGAGGGCGTCGCCGAAGGCGAAGATGCCGCCATCGGTCGCCACCAGCCAGTAGCCGTTGCCCGACGGGGTCGGCGCCATGCCCACGATGGGCTGGTTCAGCTTGACTGCGCCCGTCGAGCCCCGGAAGGCGGCGTCGCCGAAGGCGAAGATGCCGCCATCGTTCGCCACCAGCCAGTAGCCGTTCCCGGTCAGGGTGCCGGCCATGGCCACTATCGGCTTGTTCAGTTTGGTGCCGCCCATCGAGCCCAGGAAGGGGGCGTCGAAGGCGAAGATCCCGCCGTCGGCCGCGGCCAGCCAGTAACCGCCGCCCGTGCAGGGCGAGGCGGCCGCCACCACCGGCGAGTTCAAGGTCTGGGCGCCGGTGGAGCCGTGGAACCCGCGATTCCCGAAGGAGAAGACACCGCCGTCGGAGGCCACCATCTGGTAGCCGGCGGCCGGCTTCTCGTCGGCGCCGGCCGTGATGACCCGGACCTCATCGTCCGCGGTGCTGGTGCGGACCGACACCTGAATCGAACGGGCGCTGAGGCGCACCCAGTCCACGTTCAGTTCCAGACCCCGCTCGGCGGTGGCACCCGGGTAGGTGACACCGGTTGCCCCCACGGCGGAGTCGGCGCCGGAAAGCGTCGCGTCCTGGACCATCACGCCGAGGATGTCGGAGGTGAAGTTGACCGTGGCCGAAAGCCGCTGGCCCGGCTGGGGCTGGCCCACCGGATCCGAGTGGATCAGGAAGCTGCTCACGACGGTGTCCGCCGCGATGGTCGGCTGCGGGGAGGGCAGCTGGGCGGGGTCGTCGTAGAGGCCGGGCTGTGTGAAGTCGACGGGGAGAGCCGAGGTCAGCGTCTTTTGGCGGGCCTCGGTGACCAGCAGCAGCTTGGCGTCGTCCTGCAACACTCCAGGCACGACGCTGGCTGGGGCGGCGATCGAGGCGATCGTGCCGCACTGGCCTGACAGCGCCGCCCCGGCGCCGGCGCCGCCCATCCCAGCCCCGACGAGGGCGGCGGTGACGAGGACCATTCCTACCCGGGCGGGAGTTGTTTCGACCTTGCGCTTGTAGCCGCGAATCTCCATGCGATCACCTGTCCTGTTGCTCTCAAGAGGCATCGGAAGTCCGGACGACGGACGTACACGAACGCCCACTGAACTGATCGTGCGGGGCGGCACTGAGGCCAGCCTGTAAGGCACCTGAAGCCGGGCTGAAGGAGCTGAAGCTGGGCTGAGGCCGCGGGGTTCAGCGGACGGCGGCGCCGCTCCTCGTGGCCATGCGACGCAGGGCGATGCCGAGCACCGTCAGGGCCAGCCCCCAGGTCACGAGAGTCGGCGCGGCCGAGTTTCCGGTCCGGGGTAGCTCGGCGGGTATCACGAGCGAGACCGGCGGAGTGATGGAGACGCCCAGGACGGTCGGCGTAGTCGTCGTGGTGGTGGGAGCCGCCGTCGTTGTCGTCGTGGGCGCCGTCGTGGTCGTGGTCGTGGGCGCCTCGAACACGTTGACAAACGCCACCGTGACCGGGTCGGCGTCGCCGATCACCACGGTCCCGTCATGCGGTGTGACCTTGGTGGAGTCGGCGCCGCCGTTGTCGGTCTCGGTGACCACACAGACGGAGCCTGTCCGGATGCCGTCGATGTCTTTCGAGCTGTTCGCGTCGAGCGTGAAGTTGCGGTCGGTGCCGTCCTCGCACGTCACGTGGAACCCGAACGTGGCGGCAGTTTCGCCTTCGACCGTCTTCTCGACGATCAGGCGTCCGTGGGGGCCGACTTCGCCTCCCTGGGCGGCGGCCAGCGTGGGGACAAGGCCCACCACCGCGATGACCGTTCCGGCGAGCATGGCCGACGTCCCCCACAGGCGTCTTGAGATTCTGGTGCTGATCATGGCGCTCCCATCGTTAGGCTCGGACGGAGCATCCGTCTCTGCTCGACAACGTCGCTCTGCCACCTGTGGCCGAGCTGAAGCGGGGCCGTGGAAAGTCTGAAGGCGCGTTGGCTTCGACCGGAGGGCGCCGCCGTCCCTTCAGGCTGAGCTCAGACAGAAGCCAGGACCGCCTCAGGGGCCGGACTGAAGCTGGGGACCTGAACTCCATTAACTCGCAGTGTTAATGGACATCGCTCCCCGGAGGTCCTCTCGTGAGAACCCGTTGGTCTCGAACCGCCCTGGTCGCGGTCCTGCCGGCCCTCGTGCTGGCCGGGTGCGGCTCCAGCTCCTCCACCAAGTCGGAGTCGGGCCATGTCAAGAACCCGGCACCGGCGGAGAAGGTCAACCTCCGCCTCGGCTACTTCCCCAACATCACCCACGCGGCTGCGCTGGTAGGGGTGGAGAAGGGCATCTTCGCCGAGAAGCTGGGCCCGAACGTCACGCTCCAGACGAGCTCGTTCAGCGCCGGCCCGGCCGCCGTCGAGGCGATCTTCTCTGGGGCCATCGACGCCACCTACGGCGGCCCGAACCCGGCCATCAACGCCTTCACCAAGTCGAGCGGGGACGCGATCCGGATCATCGCCGGCGCCACCTCCGGCGGCGCCTTCCTGGTCGTCAAGCCGGACATCAAGGCTGCCGGTGACCTGAAGGGCAAGAAGATCGCCTCCCCCCAGCTGGGCAACACCCAGGACGTGGCCCTCCGTACCTGGCTCAAGGCCAACGGCCTGAAGACCGACGCCCAGGGCGGCGGTGACGTGTCCATCGTGCCCCAGGAGAACGCCCAGACGCTCGAGACCTTCAAGTCGGGCGCCATCGCCGGCGCCTGGGTGCCCGAGCCCTGGGCCACCCGCCTCGTTCAGGAAGGCAACGGAAGGGTCCTCGTCGACGAGGCCACCCTCTGGCCCGGGGGCCGTTACGTGACCACGCAGCTGATCGTGCGTACGGCCTTCCTGAAGGAGCACCCCGACGCGGTCGAACGCCTCCTCGAAGGTCATGTGGCGGCCACCGCCTTCCTGAACGACAGCCCGGCCGAAGCCCGCACGCTGGCGAATCAGGGCATAGCCAAGCTGACCGGTAAGGCCCTACCCGCCCAGGTCATCGACGCCGCCTGGAAGAACCTGGTGTTCACCAACGACCCGGTGGCCGGGAGCCTGCGCAAGGGGGCCACGGACGCCCAGGCGGCGGGGCTGCTCACCAACGTGAAGCTCGACGGTATCTACGACCTCGCGCTGCTGAACAAGATCCTGGTCCGCCTCGGCCAGCCCGAGGTGAAGTCATGAGCGTCATTCAGCTGACGGACTCCGTAACCGGCTCCATCGCCGTCTCCGACGTGACCAAGGTCTACGGGCCCAGCGGATCCCAGACCTTCGCCCTCGACCGCATCTCGCTGGATGTGGCCCCGGGCGAGTTCTGCTGCCTCGTGGGGGCCTCGGGCTGCGGGAAGAGCACCCTGCTCAACCTGCTGGCCGGGCTGGACAAGCCGGCCGGGGGGACAGTGTCGGTGGCCGGCCGGTCCGCCCTCATGTTCCAGGAATCGGCCCTGTTCCCCTGGCTGTCGGTGTGGGGCAACGTGCGGCTCGGCCTGCAGCTGGCCGGCGTGCCCAAGGCCGATCGCCGGCAGCGGGCCAAGGACCTGCTGGCCATGGTCCACCTGAAGGGCATGGGCGGCAAGCGCCCCCACGAGCTTTCCGGCGGAATGCGCCAGCGGGTCGCCCTGGCCCGGGCCCTCGGCCAGAACGCCTCGGTGCTCCTCATGGACGAGCCCTTCGGCGCCATCGACGCCATCACCCGTGACCTTCTCCACGACGAGCTCGAGCGGGTGTGGCAGGAGACGGGGGTCACCATCGTCTTCGTCACCCACAACGTGGCTGAGGCCGTCCGCCTGGGCGACCGGGTGCTCGTGCTCTCCAGCCGCCCCGGGCGGGTGGTCGCCGAGTTCCCCGTGACCATCCCCCGGCCCCGCCGACTCGACTCCCCCGACGTGTCCCTCCTGTCCGCTTCCATCACCGACCGGCTCCGCCAGGAGGTGCGCCGCCATGGCGACGCGTAACCCGTCCCGCATCGAGACCAACGGCAACGGCCACGGCCCCGTGGTGACGCTCGACCGGCCGGGGGACCGTCTCGAAGCCGAACTCGCCGGGCTCGACAACCTCGAGACCCCCGTCGCCCCGGCCCTCGGGCGACTCTTGCGGCTGTGGACGGCCATGTGGCCCAAGCTGGCCGCCCTGGCCCTGTTCTTCGGGTTCTGGCAAGGGGTGGTATGGGCCAAACTCAAGCCCGCCTACGCCCTGGCCGGGCCGGGGCCCGTTCTCGGTCGACTCTTCACCGACCTGGGCGACGGCGCGCTTCTGCGGGCCACCGCCACCACCCTGCAACGGGCCGCCTTCGGCTACGCCCTGGCCGTGGTGGTCGGCGTCACCCTCGGTCTGGCCGTGGCCCGCAGCCGGGTGCTGCGAGCGGCGGTGGGCTCGATGATCACCGGCCTCCAGACGATGCCCACCATCGCCTGGTTTCCCCTCGCCATCCTCCTCTTCCAACTCTCCGAGACGGCCATCACCTTCGTGGTCGTGCTCGGCGCCGCCCCGGCCATCGCCAACGGGGTAATCGCCGGCGTCGACCACATCCCGCCGGTCCTGCTCCGGGCTGGTCGGGTGCTCGGCGCCCGGGGGCTGGCCGCCTACCGTCATGTGATCCTCCCCGCCGCCTTCCCCGGCCTCGTGGCCGGCCTCAAGCAGGGCTGGGCCTTCGCCTGGCGCAGCCTCATGGCCGGCGAGCTGATCGTCATCGTGGCCAACAAGCCCTCGCTCGGGGTCCGGCTGCAGTTCGCCCGGGAGACGTCCGACGTGGAGGGGCTCATGGCCGCCATGCTCGCCCTGCTCATCATCGGGATCGCCGTCGACTCGCTCGTCTTCGGCCGGCTCGAGCGGGTCGTGCGCCGGCGGTGGGGGCTCGACGGTCGGAACTGACTTCAGGTGGCCTTCAGCCTGGCTTCATCCCAGCTGGGGCCGGGGCGACGAGCATGAGGCCATGACTCGCATCCTCACAACCGCCCGTCGCCGGACGATCGCCCTGGCGCTGGGCCCTCTCCTGCTGTTCGCGGTCCTCGCCGCCGGCGCGCCGGCGGCGTGGGCCGTCGCGCCCGACGCCCCCACCGACGTGTCGGCCACGGCTGGGGACGGCTCCGCCGACGTGAGCTGGACGGCGCCCGCCATCGACCCAGCGAGCGCCATCACCTCGTACACCGTCACGGCCTACCTCGGCGCCGGCAACGCCGGGATCGAGAAGATCGACCCGCCCGCGCTGAGCACCACGTTCGGTGGGCTGACCAACGGGCAGACGTACACGTTCACCGTGTTCGCCACCAACGCCGACGGCGAAAACAGTGTCGAATCGAGCCCCTTGGCTGCCGTCACTCCGACCGGCCCTCCCGGCGCCCCCACCGGCGTGTCGGCCACGGCCGGGGACGGCTCCGCCGACGTGAGCTGGTCGGCGCCCGCCATCGACGGAGGGAGCGCCATCACCTCGTACACCGTCACGGCCTACCTCGGCGCCGTCAACGCCGGGATCGAGAAGATCGACCCGCCCGCGCTGAGCACCACGTTCGGTGGGCTGACCAACGGGCAGACGTACACGTTCAGGGTGCTCGCCACCAACGCCGACGGCAAAAACAGTGTCGAATCGAGCCCCTCCGCTGCCGTCGCGCCGTTCGGCCCTCCCGGCCCTCCCGGCGCACCGGAGAACGTGATTGCCAGCGGCGGGAACGGGTCCGCGATCGTGACGTGGGACGCCCCCGCCAACGACGGCGGAACGCCCGTCACCGGGTACCGGGTTACCCCGTCCGGGCCGGGCAGCGTCCCCGCCCCGACTGATACCACGGCCCGCGCCGTCAGCATCACCGGGCTGACCAACGGCCTCTCCTACACCTTCGCCGTGACGGCCACCAACGCGACCGGGCTGCCCGGCCCGGCCGCAACGTCGGCGGCGGTCACCCCCGGGACCGTCCCCGGCCCGCCGACGGCGGTGACCGCCACGCCTGGTGATCACACCGTGACGTTGACGTGGTCACCGCCGGCCGACAGCGGCGGCTCGCCCATCATCTTCTACACCGTGACCGCCCGGCTCGACGGCGTCGTCGTCGCCGCCGTCAAGGTGGCGGCCCCGGTGACGACCGCCACCGTCACCGGGTTGACCAACGGCGTCCCGCACGCGTTCTCGGTGACGGCGACGAACTCCGCCGACGCCGGGCCCCCGTCCACCCCGTCCACGGTCGCGACCCCGGCCGCGCCTCCGGTCGTGTTGGGCGCCACCCTGGCGTCCGGGTACTGGATGCTCTCCGCCGATGGGCGGGTGTTCTCCTTCGGCGATGCCGCCTTCCACGGTCACCCGAACGGCATCCTCGGCTCTGTCCCCGCCATCGACCTCGAACCGACTCCGACGGGCCGGGGCTACTGGATCCTCGATGAGGACGGGCGGATCTACGCCTACGGCGACGCCACCAACCTCGGGAACACCGCCGCCCTGGCCTCGCCGGAGCGGGCCACCAGCCTCTCGGCCACGCCGTCGGGCGGCGGTTACTGGGTGTTCACCAACCGGGGCCGCGTGCTCAACTTCGGTGACGCCGGCTTCCACGGAGACATGTCCGGCGTGGCCCTGAACGGCCCGGTCCTCGACTCCATCCCCACGCCCAGTGGGAACGGCTACTACATGGTCGCCTCCGACGGGGGCATCTTCTCCTTCGGGGACGCCCGCTTCTACGGCTCGATGGGTGGCACCCGGCTCAACGCCCCGGTGCAGTCGTTGGTGCCCGACGCCGACGGGGTGGGCTACTGGCTGGTGGCGGCCGACGGCGGGATCTTCGCCTTCGCCGCCCCCTTCCGAGGCTCGATGGGCGCCACCCCCCTCAACCAGCCGATCACCGGCATGGTCCGCTTCGGCAACGGCTACCTCATGGTCGGGACGGACGGCGGCATCTTCAACTTCTCGAACCGCCCCTTCCTCGGCTCCCTCGGGGCCAGCCCCCCCACCGACCCGATCGTCTCGGTGGCCGTCCTCGCGGGCTGAAGACAGGCGGCAGCACAGGCCGCCTTCAGTTTCGGTGGCACCCATCTTCAGCTTGGTCCGCCAGGGTGGAAGTGATCTCCCTCAATCGGAAGCGGG
The DNA here is from genome assembly GCA_964502185.1 of uncultured Burkholderiales bacterium. Taxonomy (GTDB): domain Bacteria; phylum Actinomycetota; class Acidimicrobiia; order IMCC26256; family BP-133; genus CAZCVW01. The sequence goes on along the minus strand of CAZCVW010000003.1, from coordinate 5,732 downwards.
CGTACACCAATGACCAGGTTCCAAAGCGGCCCACGGTGAATGGGCACGACGTCCCTTCCGCCGGCGATGAGCGTCGACGCCAGGCGATGCACCGCCGGGTTGAGATCGCGATTGCGCTTCTGATCCCCGCTCTGGTTGTCGGAATCCCGTTTCTGACCAACTACGGCCGCAGCCGGCCGACGAGCGTGGCAACCAGCGGTCGCCCGGCATCGGAAAGTACGACCACCCCCACCACCGTCACGGTCGCCCCTTCGGCGACGCTGATCGGGGCGCCGGGTCCGATCGACGACCCAGCAGGGGTCGACGGGCTGCCGGCCAAGCCTGACTCCACGTTCTGGGATCTCTACCAGGTCGCCAGCCGCGCTGTCCCGGCCGGCGTCGGGGCGCCCGGAGCGCCCGGGGCGAGCCCACCGCCGAGCAATTCGACCCCGACCACCGGTGGGACCACCACCCCAGGCGCCGGCTCCACCCCGACCTCGACTCCGCCAACGACGACATCGACGACCTCCCCCACCAGCAAGAAAGCGTCGGTGCCGCGGCCGCCGACGAACCTTCTCATGGACTTCGACTCGCCTTCGCTCATCGCTCGCTGGGAGGCCGTCTCGACCAACGCCGATGGGACGGCATTCGTCGACTTCCAGGCCTACGAGGTCAACTTCAGCGCCGCGGGCCTCTCCACGACCTACGAGACGACCTCGCCGAGCTTCACCTACACGATCGTGCAGAACCGGCTCGATTTCGGAATCCCCCAGGCCGAGCTCACGGTCACGGTCAGCGCGGTCGCCCACACGGGGAACCGTTCCGGGCCGCTGGCGGGCGTGGCGACGAACGACGTCCCCGCCACCCCTACGGCGCCTCCCGTGCTGGTCGCCGACTCCACGAGCGTCACCGTGACGGAGCCGGGCCAGGGTTCTGTCGACGATCTCGCCGGCTTCGAGATCTACCACTCGACGTCCGGCGCGGTTGGGACCTTCGATCTGATCGCCTCGACCGTCGGGTCGGCGGCCTTCCCCCATGACGGCCTCGTCACCGGCACCACCCACCATTACGTCTACAAGATCAGGGATGTGTTCGGGCAGGTTTCTCCGGGCCTCTCGGAATCGGCTACCACGACCACCTCCTGAAGCAGGACTGAACGGTGCTCTGAGCGGCACCTTCAGACTCGGCTCAGTCCCGGGCCAGGTTCGCTTCAGCGCCGGACCCGACGATGAACCGGTGACCACCAGAAGGAAGGCTCTCGTGAAGCATCGCCGCCGCCTCGCGGCTCTCGTCGCGCTCTTCGCCGCCGGGTCCATGGTTCCCATCACCGCCGGCGCCGCCCCACAGAACGTGATCGTCTCCCCCACCCCGATCGAGGAGTCGCCGCGTGTCCTCGACGGCTCCATCTACGCGATCGTCGAAGCCGGCAACAAGATCATCGTCGGCGGATCGTTCACCAGCGTGCGGAACTGGAACTCCGCGACGCCCATGACCCGCAACCACATCTTCGCCTTCGACCCGACGACCGGGATCATCGACCCGAACTTCACCCCGAGCTTCGACAAGGACGTCAACGCCGTCGTCCCCACGGCCGACGGGCAGTCGGTGTACGTCGGCGGCGCCTTCAAAGCTATCAACGGCGCCACCCGCAAGGGCCTGGTGAAGATGTCGGTGGCCGATGGGACCATCGACCCGACGTTCAAGGCGACGACCAACCGCGACATCAACGACATGGCCATGACGGGCACCAGGCTCATCGTCGGGGGCCGCTTCTCCAAGATCGGCAACGTCGCCCGCAGCCTCCTCGGTGCGGTCGACACGACCACCGGCGCGGTGGTGGACTCGCTCAACCTGCCGGTGACGCAGACCCGCAACGCCAACTCGCCCTACATCCAGGAGCTCGACGTCTCCCCCAACGGCAGCCGGCTCGCCATCGTGGGGAACTTCCTTTCCGTGGGCGGGATCCCCCGGGAGCAGATCGCCCTCGTCGACCTGACCACCACGCCGGCCACGGTGGCGAACTGGGCCACGACGCGGTACCACCAGGACTGCGCGCCGGTCTTCAACAACACTTACCTGCGGGACGTGGCCTTCTCGCCCGACAGCACGTTCCTCATAGCCGTCACCACCGGCGCCTTCTTCGCCAACAGCCTGTGCGACACGGCGTCGCGCTGGGAGGTCAACCAGGCCGGCACCACGCTCCAACCCACGTGGGTGACCTACACCGGCGGCGACACGCACTGGCACGTGCTCATCACCGAGGCGGCCGCCTACGTCGGCGGGCACCAGCGGTGGGAGAACAACCCCACGCCGTCGTTCGGCGGCGACAACGACGGCCCAGGCTCGGTGTCCCGCCAGGGCATCGCCGCCCTCGACCCGCTCACCGGCGTGCCGCTGTCGTGGAACCCGGGCCGGCATCGCGGCAGCGGCGTCGAGTCGTTCCTCGCCACTGCCGACCGGCTCTACGTGGGCAGCGACACCGAGTTCTTCGCCAACCTGCAGCGGGAGCGGCTCGCCGTCCTGCCAGTGGCCGGTGGCGTCGCCAACCCCGCGCCCGACGTCCCGACGCTCCCCGTGAACCTGTACTGGGCCCGCACCGACGGGAACCTCTACCGCGGGTCGTTCGACGGCAGCGCCGTCACCGGCACGACCCTGGTGAACGGCCCGTCCGCCGACTGGCAGACGATGCGGGACGGCTTCGTCCAGAAGGGGCAGCTGTTCTACTTCGGCGCCGCCGAGGCGTACTACAAGCGCAGCTTCGACGGGACGACGCCCGGGCCGGTCACGAACCTGTCGACCTCCGTCGGGTACGTCGACACGAACGCCGCCCTCACCCCCTACGACCAGCCCTACAACGTCAACACCACCCGGGCCGTCGCTTACCACCAGGGTCGCCTCTACTACACGCGCACCAACGACCCCCGCCTCTTCTGGCGCTGGTTCTCGCTCGAGAGCGGCATCATCGGCGCCCAGGAGTTCGTGGCCAACTCGTCGAGCTGGACCGGCGTCACCGGCCTCGAGATCGTGGGGGACCAGCTCTACGCCAGCTGGAGCGACAACCGCCTCTACCGGGTGACGGTGAGCGGCCCCGTCGTGAGCTTCGCCTGGACGCTGGTGAACGACGGCAACACGTCCGGCATCCCGTGGGCCCAGGTGCGAGGCCTGTTCGTGCGGGACTGAACGCCGGCTGAACTTTGCCCGATACGCCTTTCAGGTCCGCTTCAGCGTGGGAACAGCGTCGCCGCAGCCGCGGACATCACCATTCGACCCACACGCGCAGTGAGCCGGATCCCGGTTTTGGAGGAGGACGATTCTCGATGACCCATCACAGCGGTCACAGCCTGGCGGTGCACCCTAGGAAGGTGTGGTCCGTCGCCCTCGCCGCGGCGCTGATCCTGACCGGATTCGTCGGAGTGGCCCCCGCCTACGCCGTTGCGTTGGAGACGCCGAGACCGACGTGGGGCACGGGACCGATGCCGCCGAGCAACCCCTCGGGGTCGCAGTGGCAGACCGGGCGCGTCTACGCCATCACCCGGGCGAACGGGCGGATCTACCTCGGTGGGGCCTTCACCCAGGCGGTGGCGCCCGACGGGTCGACACCGGAGGCCCGACCCGGGCTGATCGCCATCAACGCCGCCACCGGCGAGTTCGACCGCGCCTTCGACGCCCAGGTGAACGGACAGGTGTGGGCGCTGGCGCCCTCACCGGACGGGAAGACGATCTACGTCGGTGGCCAGTTCACCAGCCTGGGTGGGGCGGCCAACAGGAACCTCGCCGCCGTCGACTCCGCCACCGGCCTGGCCGTGCCCGGTTGGACAGCCGGCGCCGACCAGGCCGTGCAGGGCCTCGCCGTCTCCGGCGGCCGGGTCTACGCCGGCGGGAAGTTCACCACCATCACCGGCGCGTCGGGCGTCCCCCAGGCGCGCTCCCACCTCGCCGCCCTCAACGCCGCCGACGGCTCGGTCGTCACGGGCTGGTCGGGCAGTGTCACGGGCAATGTCGATTGCGGTCGCAGCAGCGCCCTTAGCGCCCCGTACGTGCGGGCCCTCACGATGTCGGCTGACGGCACGCGTGTCTTCGTAGGCGGGTGCTTCCCCGCCCTCAACGGAGTGGCCCGGCCGCACTTCGGAGCGCTCAACGCCACCACCGGCGCGTTGTACAGCACGTTCCGGCCCACACAGAACCGGGAGGTCTTCGCCATCGCCACCGACGGCCCCCGTGTCTACGCCGCCCAAGGCGGCGGCGGCGGCGAAGGAACCGCCTTCGACGCCCTCACCGGGGGGACCATCTGGTCGGTCCACGGGAACGGGAACTTCCAGGGCCTCGCCGTCATGGGCGGCCTCGTCTACTTCGGCGGACACTTCGGCGGGCCCGTCGGCTCCTTCGAAAACGTACAGCGCAACAAGCTCGCCGCCGTCAACGCGGCCACCGGCGCCGTGCACCCCTACGCCGCCCACACCAACAGCCCCCTCGGGATCTTCGTGGTGCGCAACAGCGGCAGCTTCCTCGACGTCGGCGGCGACTTCACGCTCGTCGGGCCGCCGGCGAACATGGAGAAGGTCGCCCACTTCGCGCAGCTCCCCGTGCCTTCGAGCCCGCCCGGCACGCCGACGTCTGTCAAGGCGGTCACCGGCGACGGCGGCGTCACCCTGAGCTGGGTAGCCCCGGAGGACGGCGGCAGCGACATCACCGATTACACCGTGACGCCTTGGGCCGGCGGCGTGGCCGGGACGGCGCAGGTCTTCCTGGGGAACGCCACCACGCAGACGATCACGGGGCTCACCAACGGCACGGCGTACACGTTCACCGTGGTCGCCCACAACGCCAACGGCTTCGGACTACCCCCTTCAGCCGCTTCCACCGCCGTCACGCCGGTCGGCGCGCCGGGCGCGCCGGGCGCCGTCGGCGCCGTCCCCGGCGACGGTCTCGCCACGCTGTCCTGGTCGGCTCCGTCGGACAACGGCGGCAGCCCCCTCACGGGCTACGTCGTGACCCCGGGGGCCAACGGGGTTCCCGGGGCGTCGCGGACGTTCGCGTCCACGGCCACCACCCAGACATTCACCGGGCTCGCCAACGCCACGCCGTACACCTTCACGGTGGCGGCCATGAACGCCAAGGGGACGGGGTCGGCCGGCGCCGCCTCGGCGCCGGTCACGCCCAACGGTGTGACGCCCCCACCGGCACCCACCCAGGTGGCCGGGACGGTGCAGTCCTCCGGGTACTGGCTGCTCGGCGAGGACGGCAAGGTCTATCCTTTCGGTGAGGCCAAGCCGCACGGGGCGCCCGCCACCGGCTCGCTTTCCGGCGGAGCTGCCGACCTGTCGGAGACCCCGTCGGGCAACGGGTACTGGATCGTCGACCGGGCCGGGCAGGTGCAGGCCTTCGGCGACGCCCGCTGGCTGGGCAACGCCGACCGGGGCGTCATGGCCGCCGGCGAGCAGGTCACCAGCCTGGCCGCCACACCGTCCGGCCAGGGTTACTGGCTGTTCACGTCCCGGGGTCGCGTGTTCGCCCGGGGCGACGCCCGCCACCTGGGTGACACGTCCGCCGTACCGTTGAACGGCGGCGTCCTCGACTCCATCGCAACGCCGTCGGGCAACGGCTACTACATGGTGGCGAGCGACGGCGGGATCTTCGCCTTCGGCGACGCCCGCTTCGCCGGCTCGATGGGCGGCCAGCGGCTCAACTCGCCGGTGCGCTCGGCCGTGCCCGACCCGGACGGCGCCGGCTACTGGCTGGTGGCCGGCGACGGC
>CAZCVW010000002.1:11845-41918 GCA_964502185.1 uncultured Burkholderiales bacterium | reverse complement strand
CGCCGCGTGCCCGAGACCCCCGCGCCGCCGCCGCCCATACCGGTGCCTCCGCCCGACATCCCGGCGCCGCCCGGCTTCTGGACCGCCACCGCCGAAGGAAGGGTCCGGGCCTTCGGGGACGCTCCGCCGGCCGGCGACCTCGACGGGCGTCCGCTGGGCGGCCCCATCGTCTCCCTGTCGGCCACCAAGACGGGAAAGGGCTACTGGTTGGCGGGTGCCGACGGAGGGGTGTTCGGCTTCGGTGACGCCACCTTCCTCGGTTCCGCCGTCGGCCGGACGACGTCCCCGGTCGTCCAACTCGAGCCGACACCCTCCGGGGCCGGCTACTGGGTGGTGTCCTCCGCCGGCGAAGTGGTCGCCTTCGGCGACGCGGTCTTCCTCGGCGGCACCGCGCCGCTGCCCGTGACCGTGACCGGCATGGCGGCCACGCCGAGCGGCCAGGGGTACTGGCTCGTGGCCGGCGACGGCCGGGTGTTCACGTTCGGCGACGCCCTGACCAGCACCACCCCGGGTGGCCAGGCGGCCACCGGACTCACCGGCGGCGTGCCCGCCGGCGTGTCGATCGTGTCCATCGCCGCCCACCCCGGCGGCCACGGCTACTGGCTACTCGGCAACGACGGCGGCGTCTTCGCCTTCGACGCGCCGTTCCACGGCAGCGTCGCGTCCCGTCAGGCCCATACGGGGGCGGTGCAGATCCGCCCGACGGCGAGCGGGGAGGGCTACTACGTGGCGGGCGACGACGGCGCCGTGTTCGCCTTCGGGGACGCGGACTCCCGGCGCGAGCGCCCGGCCCGGGCCGAGGAGGCCGGGGTCGTCGACCTGGCGCTCCACGCGGTGCCCAGCTGAACTGCCCCAGTGGCCCTAACTGAGGTCGTTCGCCCTCGACGCGAGTGTGCGGGCGAGGTCCTGGCTGGTGTGGCTCCACCGCTGGGCCGGGATGGAAACGCCGATCGTGCCCTGGCGCTTCCCGCCCACCACCACGGCGACGCAGCACACGTCGGGCCGGTACTGCTCCTGCTCCATGAAAACGCCGTAGTGGGCTGACAACGTGAGCTCGTAGTCGAGCTGCTCCGCATCGACGATCGTGTTGCCGGTAAAGGGCCGCAGTCCCTGCTCGGCCAGGTAGGTCCGCCGCCGCGGAGCCGGAATGGTGGACAGCAGCGCCTTGCCCAGCGCCGTGGCGTGGGCGCCCTCGTCGAAGCCGACCACCAGGTCCTCGAGGTGCGGTGAGTTCGGGCCTTCGACGAGGTCGGTGAGCACGATGTGCCCATCGACCATCTGGCTGAAATAGGCCGTGTGCCCGGTCGTCTCCGACAGCTCCCGCAGCACGTCGTGCACGTTCGGTGGGCGCTCCATCGAGGCCATGAGATCACGGAAGCGGTCTGCGATCTTCATGCCCAGGGCCCAGTTGCCGTTCGGACGGCGCGCCAGATATCCCTCGTAGCTCAGCGTGCGGAGCAGGTGGTAGGTGGTGGGGAGCGCCAGATCGCACTTCACGGCGACCTCTTTGGCGTTGAGCCCTAAGGGCTGCTCCCCGATCTCCTCCAGGATCCGTAGAGCGCGGGACACGCTCTGGATCAGGTCTGTCGGTTTCCCCCCGAGCATGTCACCGCTCCTGTGCTTCGTTGTTTGCTGTGACGTGTAGTGCGGTTGCTGTGGTTCGTAGGTTGCGGCTACATGTTCAGTATATGAAAAGTCCTTGCTCACCGGTAGTCAGGGCACGAGGCTAGTTACCGCGGGGGGCCGCGCTGCGCGTAGTCGAGCGCAGGGCGTGGACCTCCCCCCGCAGCGAGAGGGCCGTAGAAGGGGAGGCAGTTCGATGAGGAATCTGTGGAAGGACCACATGGGCGACGCGTCGGAAGACGTCGCCATCGACGTCCTGCCGGCATCAAACGGCGAATACGTCCCTAAGGACCCCACGCCGGCCCAGCTGAAGATCATGGCCCTCCAGAACGAGAAGATCGAGGAGGTCCGGCGCAAGTTCGGCATGAACCGGCGCCAGTTCGTGCGCACGGCCGCCGCCTACGGCATCGGCGTCTGGGCCATCGACCAGGTGACGGGCGGGAAGTGGGGCCGCTTCGCCTGGGCCGACGGCACGAAGACGACGGCCGCCTGCGACCTGGAGAACCCGGGTTCGCAGCTGGCCAACCTGCCGGGCGAGTTCATCCTCGACACGCAGGGCCACGCCCTCGACTCCAACGGTCGTTGGCGGACGGAGAACCCCGGCTTCAACGCCTTCCTCATGCAGTGGACGTCGCAGTCCATGGGCGAGTACCCGGGATATGAGGACGGGCCGCGCGGCTTCGGGGCGGGAGAGCTCGACCCCATCGAGAACCTCTCGCAGTACCACTACTTCAAGGAGTGCTTCCTCGACTCCTCGACCACGGTCAACCTGCTCACCGCCCTGCCCAACCTGCCGGACGCCACCAACATCACGCCGATCAAGTTCGCGGCGGAGACCCGTGACCTGGCCAACCACCTGTCGGGCGGCACCGAGCGCTGCTTCGTCCACGCCTTCACCCAGCCGAACCGGGGTTACCAGGGGCCGAACCAGGTGCCGGCCTACCAGGCCGAGGACTTCGCCTGGATGGAGAGCGTGTCGGGCCCGCTCGACGTGCGGGCCTGGAAGCTCTACTGCGGCTGGGGTGACCCGGGGCTCGGCGCGGCAGGCGGCCAGGGCCCGGCCCAGAACGGCTGGTGGTTCGACGACGACATGGGCATCGCCATCGTCGAGCACATCCGCACCATCCAGGCCAAGATCAACCGGCCGGCGATCATCTGCACCCACAAGGGCCTGGCCTTCAACGGCACGTTCGACTCGGCCAAGTTCTCGCCCCGGGACATGGGCCCGATCGGCCGCATGTACCCGGATGTCACCTTCTACACGTACCACTCGGCCTACGACGGCGAGCTCCAGCTGCCCTACGCCGGCGACGACAAGGTCAACTCGTCGAACCGGGGCGTGGACGCCTTCATCAAGAGCCTGCGGGAAAACGGGATCGACGCCACCCGCAACATCCAGCCGGGCCTCGAGCACGGCAACACGCCCAACATGTACGCCGAGCTCGGCACCGCCTGGTGGAACGTGATGAACGACGCCAACCAGGCCGCTCACCTGCTGGGCAAGCTCATCCAGTACGTCGGTCCCCGTCGGATGGTGCTCGGCACGGACTGCATCTGGTACGGCAACCCGCAGAGCCAGTTCGTGATGATGCGGGCGTTCCAGTTCTCCGACGCGGCCAAGGAGCTGTACAACCTGCCCTACGGCCTCGAGGGCGACCGGTGGGACCCGCGCAAGAACGCGCTGGACGCTTCGGCGTACATGCTGCCCCACCCGAACGTGGCCGATTGGCCCACCGACGGCCGGGCCCACCCCGAGCGGACCATCCGCCACGGGATCATGGGCCGCAACGCCGCCGAGGCCTACGGGCTCGACCCGGACGCCGTCCGCCAGGCGATGTCCTGCGACGACGTCCAGAAGCTGCGGGACGTTTACGTGCTCAACCCGGGCACGCCGAAGGAGACGACTCCGCTGAAGAGCAACGCCATCATGGGCCCGCGGACCCGGCGGGACTTCTGGAAGATGGTCAAGTCGCCGGACTACTCGCCGTGATGCCAGCGAGTTAAGGCAGCGACGTAAGGCGGACAGTCCGGTTCGTATTTCTGGGGAGAGAAGGGGGAGGACATGAGAAAGATCCTGACGGCGCTGGCGGCCTCGTCGGTGGTGGCGGTCATGGCGCTGCCGGCCGGCGCAGGCACCGCCTACGGCCCGGGGCAGTACCAGCCCGGCCCGAAGGGCGGAGACGCCAGCACCTACACCGAGGCCGACCCGGCCACCGGGGAGGTGACCATCTTCCAGCACAACACCCGCCAGGCTGCCGCCGTGCACTGCATCGGCGACGGGCCCCGGGCCACGCTGCTGGCCGCGCAGACCATCTCCGACGCGGTCTCGTCGGTAACCGTGGACTACGCCGAGGCCTTCATGACCGCGCACCCGGTCATCGACGTGCTGGTGACGGGCTCGCAGAGCGACTGGCTCGGCCATGGCGCGGCCTTCGGGCCGAAGACGGGCGAGAGCGGCTCGATCAACATCCCGTTGAGCAAGACGCCGAAGGTCGGTGAGGTCGTGACCGTCACGTTTGGCATGCAGCTCCACGCCGGCTGCCTGGGTCACCCCACGATGCTGGGGTTGCAGGGCAGCCGGCCGGTTGAGGGCGGCAAGGCCGTCTTCTCGTCAGTGTCGATCGGGTAGCGGGGGAGCGCCATGAAGAACCGTATGAAGAACGCAACGCTGCTGTTCTCGGCCGCGATGATGGCCACCCTCGTGATTCCGTCCGGGGTGGGAGCGGACGACATCACCGGCCAGCCCCACCCGGCCGAAGTGTTCGCCGGCCCCTGCTGGCAGTACATGCCGTCGACGGTGCGGATCTCGCAGGGCGAGTCGTTCAAGTTCGGCAACTACGACCCGTGTCTGGGTGGGGCCGGCATCGCCGGTCACAGCCTGGACGAGATCGTGCCGGGCTGCACCGCGCCGCCGTACACGAAGAACAACGCCGGCAACAACGGGACCTGCACGTATCCCCGGTTCACCAGCGGTCTGGTCGACCACGGGCACGTCCATCAGATGGTCGGAGTCGAGAAGCTGCCGGCGGGCACCTACCAGTTCATTTGCCAGGTCCACAATTTCATGAAGGGCACGCTGGTCGTCGAGTAGCCAAGTTGTACTTGGGGAGGGAATCGCCGCCGGGACCTACGGGACCGGCGGCGATTCGCGTCCTTCACCCGCTACCGCTAGCCCAGCTTGGCGACGAAGGCGTCCCGTTCGTGGGCGGGGGGAACCTGGCCGGGAAGCGACCCAAGCGTCCCGCCGGTGATGTAGATGCTGCCGGCCGGGTCCAGGGCGAGGCCGAGGGCGTAGTCCGGTTCGTCACTGCCGAAGCGGGTCGTCCAGAGCTCCCGGCCGGTCGGGTCGAGTTCCGACGCGTAGATGTCGGGGCCGCCGCTCGGGGGCTGGGGGGGCAGGGTGCCGTCCAGGCGCCCGGCCACGCTGACGTTGCCGGCCGGATCGAGGGCGATGCCTTCGGCGTCGTCCATGCCGGCGGTCCCGAACTGGTGCATCCAGATCTCGGCCCCGCGCTGGTCGTACTTGCGGACGAAGGCGTCGGTGAGGCCCGACGACACCTGGCCGGACAGCGCGCCTCCGGTGCAGCCCGCCACGAAGGCGTTGCCGGCCGCGTCAACGGTCACCGCCAGGCCGTAGTCGTCGGCCACCGAGCCGAACTGGCGGGCCCACAGCAGGCTGCCGATGGCGTCGAACCGGCGCACGAAGACGTCGAAGCTGCCGGGCGGAGGGGCGCCGGCGAAGGACCCGGTGGTGCCGCCGGTGACGACCACGTCGTCGCCCGGCCCGATCGCCAGGGCGACCGCGAAATCGTCCTCGTGGGTGCCGAACTGGCGGGTCCAGAGCTCGTTGCCGGCCGGGTCGTAGCGCCGGACGAACCCGTCGTGCTCGCCGGCCGAGGACTGGCCGGGGATGGTCGCCCGGGTGCTCCCGGCCACGGTCACGTTCCCGGCGGCATCGACCGCCACGCCGGAGAGCGACTCGGCGCCGCCGCTGCCGAACTGGCGGGTCCACAGCTCGACGCCGGCGGGGCTGTATTTGCGGACGTAGGCGTCCCAGCCGCCGGCCGACGTCTGGCCGGGGAGGGAACCGAAGGTCTGGCCGACGACGTAGGCGTCGCCGGCCGGGTCGACGGCCACGCCCTTGGCGAAGTCGTTGTCCCAGCTGCCGAACTGGCGGGTCCACAGCTCCGCGCCGGCCGCGTTGTAATGGCGGATGAAGGCGTCGACCGTCCCCGACGAGGTCTGGTCGGGGAGCGTGGCCGACGTCATGCCCACCACCCACGACGCACCCGCGGCATCGACGGCGACGGCCTCGCCCTCGTCCTGGCCCAACGTTCCGAACTGGCGCACCCAGCTCAGGTTCTGGGCCGCGGCGGGAGTAGGGACGAGGGCCCCTGCCAGCAGGACGAGAGGGAGGGCGGCTCGGAGACGGGTGATGGCCGAAGGCTACTCCCGCCGGTAGGCCCTGGATATGGGCCAATTAAAGGAAGATCAGGCCGCCTCCCCCGCCGGTCAGCGAGGGCGGGAGCCGTAGTCGCCGAAGGGGTCGTCCCGCTCGCGGACGGCTTGGCGGAATCCGGCTTCCCGGGCGCGCTCGACGAAGTCGAGGCCTTCGCCGGTGTGGCGGGCGACGCCGTCGAGGAGCATGGCCAGGAGCGTCGAGGTGGACGTGGAGAGGCCCTCGGCCGTCTGGTTGGCCAGGAGCTTGAGCATGGTCAGCTGGGTGGTGGGGATGCGGGCCATCCGCTGGGCCAGGCCCATGGCGTGGGCGGACAACGCGTCGTCGGGCACGACCTCGAGGATCATGCCGAGCCGGGCGGCTTCCGCGGCGGGAAGCTCGTCGCCGGTCAGGAGATAGCGCTTGGCCCGCTCGAGGCCCATCCGGCGCACCCATAACGCAACGTTGGGGACGCCCCAGACCCGGGCCGGCGGATAGCCGAACGAGGCCGACTCGCCGGCCACGATCAGGTCCGTGGACAGCACCAGGTCCATCCCGCCCCCGATGCACCAGCCCGAGACGGCGGCCACCACCGGCTTCGGGCAATCCCACAGCTTGGCGAACGTCGCCAGGTACGGCCCGAGAAGATGGAGGTCGGCCACCGAGTCCCAGACCCGCTCGGCGCTTTCGTCCTCGGCCTGGTAGCGGGTCCACAGCTCGAGGCTGTACCCGGCGCAGAAGGCCCGTCCCTCGCTCCGCAGCAGGATGGCGTGCACCCCCCGGTCGGCCGCCGCCTCCTCGACGGCGGCCCCCAGTTCGTCCCGCAGCCCCGGGGTGATGGTGTTGTACTCCTCCGAGCGGCAGAGCACGAGCGAGCGGACCGGCCCGTCATCCTGGATTCGTAACGCCTGTGCGGTGGTCATGAGCGAGCACGCTACTGACGCGGCGGCGCCCCCTGGAAACCCAGGGGGCGCCGCACTACCAACGGGAAAGGCTTAGAAGCAGGGCTTCTCCAACTTGAAGCTCTTGGCGGTGTCGCCCACGAAGAGCTCCTTGATCACGGTGACGCCCGTGGGCGCAGCCGGGTCGGGCTTGGAGATGAGGCTCTGGCGGAACACTTCCTCGTCGACCGGGGCGGCGTAGTTGCCCGCCTCCGGCGGCAACATCCCCTCGTAGTCCACCGTGGTCAGGCTCTGGGCGGCTGCGACGAGGCCCTCACGGGTCAGGTCGCCTTCCTCCACTGCCTTCTCCAGGGCGGCCTTGAGCGGGTACGACCAGACCCAGCCGGCGACCGCGCCGTCGTTGGGCGTGAAACCCGCTCCCAGCGCCGCCCGCATCGCCTCGTGGCCGGCTGATGTGCCGCCCCAGGGCGCCCAGGGGCCGGACTGGAGGTACAGCGCCTGGATGGCCTGGGCGGCCGGGCTCTTCAGCAGGGCCGGGTTCCACGTCGGGCTGGTACCGATGAACTGACCCTTGTAGCCCTTGGCGGCCGCCTGGCCGATGATGACGGCGGCCTCGGTGGGTCCGGTGGTGAGGATCACGAGGTCGGGCTTCCCGGCCACGACGCGGCCGATGGCCTCGGCCTGGTTTTCCTGGCCGGGAGTGGTCTGCACCTCGGTGAAGGTGAGCTTCGACCGTTCGGCGGCGAGCTTGGCGCCGTTGGCGGCGTCGCCGCCGTAGTCACCCGGGTAGTGCACCGCCATCACGCTCTTGACCTGCTTCTCGGTGACGGCCCAGTCCACCGAGTTCATGGCCTCCATGCAGTAGTTCGTGCCCGACTCGAGGATCTCGGGCTCGAACTCCCAGGCGGAGGTCCAGCTCGCCGGCACGGCGAGCACGTGGTCGGCCTTGAGCTGGGCCAGGATCGCCTGCGTGGTGGGCGATCCGAGGCTCTGGGCCAGGGCGAGGATCTTGCCCTTCATCTCGTCGTATTTGGCCTTGTGGACCGTGCCGACGTACTCGTTGTCCCGCACCCAGGTCGTGACGTCGATGTCGTAGCCGCCGATACCGCCGCCCTGGTTCACCTTGGCCCAGAAGGCCTTCTGGGCCGCCGTGAGGGGAACGGCCAAGGGCGCGAAGGGACCCTTGGTGAGGTCGGAGATGGTGCCGAGGAAGATGCACCCGTTGTCCTTGTTGACGCCCTCGGGGCACGGCTCCTTGGTGACGCCGATACCGGTCGCGACCTCTTCGGTCTTGTCGTCCCCACCCCCGGCGGATACGTCGTTACCGTCGTCGCGGCACGCCCCCGTTGCGAGGGTCATCACGATGAGGGGCACCGCCAACTTGGACCAGCGGACCTTCATACGCACCTTCCTTTCTGCCGCTCAGTAGGAGAACGGCCAGCCCTTCCAGTAATTGCGGAAACGGATCCACAGGCCGTAGAGGCCGCGGGGTTCGAACACGAGGAACACCACGATGAACAGCCCGTAGAGGATGGTTTCGAGCTCGGGTGTCGACAACCGGCCATTGCCGGTCAGAATGTCGCCGAGCAGCGGGAACGTCTGGGGGAGGTCCTGGGTGAAGCGGGGCAGGTAGGAGATGAACAGGGCCCCCATGATCGAGCCGGAGATGGTGGCCACCCCACCGATGAGCACCATGGCGATGTACCGCACCGACTGCAGCAAGTTGTAGTCGGCCGGCTCGATGAAGCCGACGATGCTGGCCAGCAGCGCCCCGGCGATCCCGGCGTAGAAGGACGAGATCATGAAGGCCAGGGCCTTGGTGCGGACCAGGTTCACGCCGATCACCTCGGCCGCGATGTCCCGGTCGCGTACGGCCGAGAAGGCCCGCCCGATCTTGGAGCGGGCGAGATTGCGGCCGACGATGGCGCCGACCACGAGCAGGACGAGCATGAGCAGGTAGAGCTTCTGGGCGCCGTTCATGCCCATCCCGAGCAACGAGCCGTCCTGATTGAAGCTGTAACCGAACAGCTTGGCCTCGGCGGCCGGACGGCCGATGCCCACGCCGCCCGTGAGCGAGCGGGCCTCCTTGAAGACGTGCTCGCCGAGGAAGACGAGCCCGAGGGTCACCACGGCGAGGTACAGGCCGCGAAGCCGGACGGCGGCCGGGGAGACGAGGAGGCCGGCCAGTGCGGCCACGACTCCGGAGGCCGGCAGCCAGACGACCATGTCGAGGCCGTAGCCGACGAGCCGCGTGTTGTCGGGGTCGCCGCCGAGGACGGCGGCGGTGAAGGCACCGAGACCGAGGAAGAAGGCGTGGCCGAGTGACACCTGGCCGGCGTAGCCGGTGAGGAGGTTGAGCCCGATGGCGCCGAGGGAGGCGGCGAAACCGGTGGCGAGGATGAGCAGGATGTCGTCGGCGAAGACGAACGGGCCGAAGAGGCCGAGGGCGACGAGAGCACCCACGCCGAGCCGCTTGGCCGGCGTGTTGAGCAGTGCCGAGTCGGCTTCGTAGGACGTGTAGAGCTGGGGTCGGCCCCGCACGGATCTCACCTGTCAGACCCGCTCGATCTCGGGGGTGCCGAAGAGGCCGTAGGGCCGGACCAGCAACACCGCCAGCATGAGCACGTAGGGCGAGACGACGTTGAAGTTGTTCCCGAGGAAGGAGAAGTGGTCGGCCTGATAGGTGCCGACCAGCGACTCGACGATCCCGACCAACAGTCCGCCGATCACCGCGCCGCCGACGGAGTCCAAGCCGCCGACGATGATGGCGGGGAGCGCTTTCAGGGCGACCGTCCAGGTGGCCTGGCTGATCCCCGACCCGGTGCCGATGAAGGTGCCGGCCACGGCGGCCAGGCCTCCGGCGATGGCCCACGACATGGCGAATACCGAACCCACCGACACGCCGTGCGCCAGGGCGGCCTCCTGGTCGGCGGCGGTCGCTCGCATGGCGAGGCCCGCCCGGGAGTAGCGGAAGAAGGCGAAGAGGGCGCCGACGAGCACGGCGGTGATGGCCATCATGGCCAGATGCCGCTCCTGGACGCTGACTCCGCCGATCCTTACACGGTCGAGGCCCCACGGATCGCCGACCGGTCGGAAGTCCGAGCCGATGTAATGGTTGACGAAGATCCGCAGGATCACGTCGATGCCGATGGTGATGATGGCGACCACGAACACCGGCTTGCCCACCATCGGGCGCAGGGCCGTGCGCTCGACCAGGAGCGCCAGCGCGGCGGTGAGGAGTACGCCGAGGATCAAGGCGACGAAGAAGTTGATCTTCCGGTCGGTGGCGAAGTACACGACGAAGCTGGCGCCGGCCACCATCAGGGCAGGCTGGGCGAAGCTGACGACGCGGGTCGCCTTGTAGATCACCACGAAGCCGACCGCGAGCAGTGCGTAGATCGACCCTGTCCCGAGTCCCTCGAGCAGCGAGTTCAGGAATTCGGTCACGACACCGGCTTGCCGTACATCGACTCCACCAGATCGGAGAACATGGTGGCGATGGCCGAGCGCTTGACTTTCTGGGTCGCGGTCAGCTCCCCGTCCTCGTGATCGAGCTCCTTCGGGAGCATGCGGAACTTCTTGATGGTCTCCACCTGGGCGAACTGTTGGTTGACCTCGTCGATGACGCCCTGAACCAACTTGGCGACCTCGGGGCGATCACCGAGGTCCCGGTAGGTCGTATAGGCGACGCCCTTGCGCTGCGCCCAGTCGCCGACGGTGTCCAACTCGATCCCGATCAGGGCGGTCAGGTAGGGGCGGCGGTCGCCGATGACGACCGCTTCCTTGATGTAGGACGAGGACTTGAGGGCGTTCTCGATCTCGGACGGGGCGATGTTCTTTCCGCCGGCCGTGATCATGATGTCCTTGATCCGGTCGGTGATCTTGAGGTGGGTGCCGTCCACGAACGTGCCGACGTCGCCGGTGTGGAGCCATCCGTCGGGCTCGATCGTCTTGGCGGTGGCCTCCTCGTTGCGCCAGTAGCCGGCGAACACACCCGGGTGCCGGGTGAGGATCTCCCCGGTGTTCTCGTCCACGCGCACCTCGGTGCCCGGGTGGGGCTCGCCGACGGTGCCGACCTTGATCCGGCCCGGGCGGTTGGCGGTGGCGACGGCGGAGTTCTCGGTCATGCCGTAGACCTCGTGCATCGGCACGCCGATGCCCATGAAGAAGCGGAGGAGGTCGGGCGAGATGGGAGCGGCGCCGCTCGCCGCGTAGCGGCACTTGCGCATGCCGATGCGGTCCCTCAGCGCCCGGTACAGGAAGAGCCATCCGACGGCGTACCGGGCCCGGCTGACGGCGGTGTGGCGCCCGCCGGTGCGCTCGAGGTCGGCGGCGATCTTGTTGGCCACGCCCGTCCACACCCGGAAGTTGAGCCGCTTCAGCCGGCTGGCCGATGCCGCCCGGACCGTGATGCTGGCGGCCAGTTTCTCCCAGATGCGGGGGACACCCAGGAAGATGGTGGGCTGCACCTCCCGCAGATTCTGGGTGACGGTCTCGATCGACTCGGCGAAGTTGACCACGGAGCCCGACGACAGGTTGAACCACACCGTGAAGATGCGCTCGGCCACGTGGCAGAGCGGCAGGTACGACAGCAGCAGGTCGGACTGGTTCGGCGGCGGCGAGCAGAACCCTCCGCCCTCCACCAGCGCCTTGATGGCGAACTCCACGTTGGTCACCGTGAGCATGGCGCCCTTGGGCGGCCCCGTGGTGCCCGACGTGTAGACGAGCGTGACCAGGTCGCCGGGCTCGGCCTGGGCCATGAGCCGTTCGACGCCACCCGGATTCTCGTCCCGGTGCCGCCGGCCGAGGGCGACGAAGTCGTCCCACGACAGGAGGATCTGGTGGTCGTAGTTCCGGACGCCCCGGGGCTCCAGGTAGACGATCCGCTCCAGTTCGGGAAGCTGGTCGAGCACCGCCAACGCCTTGTCGACCTGCTCCTGGTCTTCGGCGATCAAGACCTTGGACCCTGAGTTCGCCAGGAGATAGGCGACCTCGGCGGCCGGGTTGGTGGGGTAGAGCCCGACCGTCACGGCCCGCACGGCGACGGTGGCGACATCGCTCACGACCCACTCGGGCCGGTTCTCGGAGTGGACGGCGACACGGTCGCCGGGCTCCACGCCCAGCGCCAGGAGGCCGTGGGCCACGTTCTGGACGCGGTCCCAATAGTCGGCCCACGTGATGTCGCGCCAGAGGCCGTAGTCCTTGTCCCGCATCGCCACCGCGCCCGGGGAGCGCTCGGCCCAGTCCCGTAGCCGGGTGGCCAGCGTGGTGGTGCGGGTGGCCGGGGGCGGCTCCAGCGTCGTGAATTGCGCGCTCACGCGTGCTCCTCTCCGAGATAGGCACGGATCACATCAGGATTCGACTGCACCACTTGGGGGACGTCGCAGGCGATCGGCTTGCCGAAGTCGATGACCAGCACCCGGTCGGCCAGGTCCATCACCAGGCCCATGTCGTGCTCGACGAGCACCATGGGGATGTCGAGTTCGTCGCGGATATCGAGGATGAAGCGGGCCATGTCCTCCGTCTCCTCGACGTTCATGCCCGCTACCGGCTCGTCCAGTAACAAGAGCTTCGGCCCGAGCGCCAGCGCCCGGCCGAGTTCGACGCGCTTCTGGATGCCGTAGGGGAGAACGCCCACGGGGGACTTCCGGTGCGGCTCGATCTCCAGGAAGTCGATGATGTCCTCGACCACCGCCCGGTGACGCGTCTCCTCGCGGCGAGCCCGTCCGGCGTAGATGATGGCGGAGGGGACGCCGTAGCGGACCTGGTGATGCCGGCCCAGCATGAGGTTGTCGATCACCGTGAGGTTGGCGAACAACTCGATGTTCTGGAACGTCCGGGACATCCCCATCGCCGCGATCTCGTGGGGCTTGCGGCCGAGGATCGGTTCACCGAGGAACGTGACCGTTCCCTTCTGAGGCCGGTAGATCCCGGACATCACGTTGAACGCCGAGGTCTTGCCGGCGCCGTTCGGCCCGATGATGGCGAAGAGGTCACGCGGGCCGACTTCGAAGGAGATGCCCTGGAGGGCTTTGACGCCGGCGAAGGAGAGGTGCACGTCGTCGAAGACGAGGATGGGTTGCTCCGGGTCGAGGGCGGCCCGGTCGTCGGCCAGGGACTCGATGAGCGCGCTCACGACAGCCACCGCTTCCGTCGCTTGTAGTGCTTCACGTCGCGGAAGGACTTCTGGCCGCCTTCGCCGCCGAGCCCGAGGTAGAACTCGCGCACGTCCTCGTCCTCCAGTAACTCGCGCGCCGGTTTGCTCATGACGACCTTGCCGGTTTCCATGACGTAGCCGTACTCGGCGATGGAAAGCGCCATGTTGGCGTTCTGCTCGACGAGCAGGACCGTCGTGCCCTGCCGGTTGATCTCGACGATGAGGTCCTTGATCTGCGAGACCAGACGGGGCGCGAGGCCCAGGCTCGGTTCGTCGAGGATCAGATAGCTGGGGTTGGCCATCAGCGCCCGGCCGATGGCCAGCAACTGCTGCTCACCCCCCGAGAGGTACCCGGCGATGCCGTCGCGCCGCTCCCGCAGCACCGGGAAGAGCCCGTAGACCCGTTCCAGGTTGGCCTTCATGGTGGATCGGGCCAGATGGGCGCCGAGCCGGAGGTTCTCGTCGACGGTGAACTCACCGAAGATGCGCCGGCCTTCGAGCACCTGGCTGATACCGGAGGCGACGATGCGGGCGGGTGGGCGGTGATGGATCTTCTCGCCGTCGAGCGTGATCTCGCCCTTGGTGATCGCGCCCTCGTGGACGTCGAGCAGGCCGGTGATGGCCCGCAGCAACGTCGTCTTGCCCGCTCCGTTGGCGCCGAGGAGGGCGACAATCTTGCCCTCGGGGACTTCGAGGGACACGCCCCGCAGCACCAGGATGACGTCGTCGTAGACGACCTCGAGGTTCGTGACGGCCAGCATCGGCCAGCATCTTGTCACGCTGCGTTCACGAGGGCGTGCCAATGGCCGCGTCAATGTGGTCTTATCGGAACAGAGCGAGCGCCCTCTGGATCGGCGGACGTGAACACGGACGCCTGCAGGCGGCGCATGCCCGCCAGCCAGCGGTCGTAGTCCTCGGCCTTGCGCCGGAAGTACTCGGCCACCTTCGGGTGGGGCAGGATCAGGAACCGTTCGGCGGCCAGGCCGTCGGCCACGACGTCGGCGACCTCCTCGGGGTCCAGTGCTCCGGCGGCGAGAAAGGAGCCACCGACCGAGTCGAGCATGTCCGTCCGCACCCCTTCGGGGCACAGGCAGGAGACTTTGATCCCCTTGTCTCCGTAGGTGATGGCCAGCCACTCGGCCAGCGAAAGGGCGGCGTGCTTGGTCACCGCGTAGGGCGCGTTCCCGAGCGTCGTGAGGAGCCCGGCGGCGGAGGCGGTGGTGAGGAGGTAACCCTCGCCCCGATCCAACATCGAGGGGAGCACAGCCCGGGCACCGTAGACGTGGGCCATGAAGTTGATCCGCCAGATCCGTTCCCACGCCTCGTCGCTGGCGTCGACCCCGACCGGCGCCGCCGGATCGTCGGGCCGCTCGCCCCACAGCACGCCCGCGTTGGAACAGAACAGGTCGACGGCGCCGTGGGTGTCGAGGGCCGTCTCCACCAGATGGGCCACGTCGGCTTCCACCGAGACGTCGGCCGCGACCGCCATCCCCGAGATTTCCCCGGCGACGGCGGCGGCGCCCGCACCGTCAACGTCGGACACCACGACCCGAGCGCCTCCCGCCGCGAAGCGCCGGCACAGCGCCCGACCGATCCCGGATGCACCACCGGTCACCACGGCCACTTTCCCCTCGAGATCCATGCGGGAATCCTACGGGGCGGCGGATCCTACGGGGCGAGCGGCTCCCGACCCGGGAGTTCGATGTCGTCGGCCCGGGCCACCTGCGGGCGGTCGCCGATCTGCGGCAGCAGGCTGCGCTCGACCTTGAACCCGCCCCCGACGCCGGAGAAGCCGATGCGATCGACAGAGACGAGGCGCCGGTTCACGAAGCGCAGGATCTCGGCCTCGTACGACCGGTCGCTCTCGACCATGAAGGACCCGAGCCCGGTGGCACCCGTGGAACCGACGGTCAGGACCAACGTCTGGCCCTGCCGCGTCGTGGCCCGCTGGTGGACGTGGCCGGCCACCACGAGCGGAACCTTGCCGTAGGCCCCCACCGCCTGGGAGGGATCGTGCACGGCGAGTACGTCGGGCGACGCCTCGAACACGGCGTCGGCCACCTCGGGACGCTTGGCCCGCTTGAGGGCGGCCGCCTCTCTCGAATCGGTCTGGTTGGTGGCCGTGAAGGTGGGGTCGCCGATGCCCAGGATGCGCACACCCCGCACATCGGTCACCTCCCCGTCGAGCAACTCGACGTTCTCGACCTGGTCGAGGGAAGCGCGGTTCTCGTCGGAGTCATGGTTGCCCGGCACAAGGATGTAGCGGGTCGGGATCTGTCCGATCAGCTCCCCGAGCCGCGCCTCGACGGGCAGCCCGAACGACGTCACGTCGCCGGTATCGAGGACGGCGTCGACGCGGAACCGCTCCGCCAGCTGCTTCGTGACCTCGAGGCCCAGAGGATTGGAGTGGATGTCACTCACGTGGAGGATCCGCACCTCGTCGTCGGTGGTGGAGACGACGCCCCCGGTGCCGGCGGCGGCGTAGAGCTCCGCCACCTGCCCGCCGAGAACCTCCATGCGCTGGCGTACGTCGTCGAAGCCGTCGACGTGGCGGCGGACGGTGGCGAGCAGGGCCGGCGCCCGCTCCAGGGGACCTTCGAAACGAGCTTCGGCGAAGGCGTCGGCGTCGTAGCTCCACCAGGCGCCACCGAGCACGAGGCCCACGGTGAGCAGGCCGCTGGTGGCGCCGACCAGACCGTGGGTCCAGCGCCGCCGGCGGAACAGCGCGCCCACGAGCCCTCCGACAATGGCGGAGGCGAGCAGGGCGTGGAGTGCGAATAAGCGCAGGAGCGGCTCGAGATCGGCCGCCACCTCCTGGCGGAGACGATCGCCCGGTTCGTCCGCGTTGAGCAGCGTCTGCAGCCGGTCGACGTCGACCTGCTCGACCTGCGCCTGCAGGGTCACGGGAGACCAGTGGGTCGGAGCGGAGATCTGCCCGAGGGGCGGGAGGCGCAACTCCGTGCGGCTCTCCCCGAACCGCGCCCGGACCGCGACCGTGCCCGGGCCGACCGAGCCCGAGGCGGACGTATCGAGGCCGAGCGCCAGCAAGGCGGCGGCCGCGCCCAAAAGGGCAACCAGAAAGAAAGAGCGTCCCCAGCTCACGGCCTACATGTTTGCAGTCATCCGGTGCGGTTCAAAACGGTGGACGCCGGTTTGTGTTGCAATCGGAAGACAATTCCAAATTCCTGACGCCGGTTACCGGGCGGCGCGAACGGGAACACTTCTCTTGGTCGAAGAAGGCCGGACTCTCATGAATCTCTCGACGGCGACCCGTGACCTGAAGCAGGAGAGCGACGCAGCCCTCGTGTGGGCGCTCCTCCCCAGCCAGAATGAAGCGCTGCAGCATGAAGCGGTGGCCGAGTTGCACCGCCGCCACGCCGGGTTTCTGCGGTCGGCGGCCCGCCGCCTTCTGTGGAGTTCCGACCTGGCCGACGAGGCCGTACAGGACGCGTTCCTCGACCTGTGGCTGGCGCCTGAACGCTTCGATCCGGAGCGGGGATCCCTGCGGGCCTACCTACAGGTGCAAGCCCAGCGCCGGGCGGTCGATCTCGCCCGCTCCGAGACATCCCGGCGGCGGCGGGAGCAGGGCGATGCCCAACGCGTCCCGGCCCCGGCCGCGGGCCTCGAGGAGCGGTTCCTCGACCGAAGCGCCGCCCGGGAGCTCCGCCGGGCCGTTGGCCGCCTCGACCCCAAAGAGCGCGAAGCGATCGAGCTGGCCTATTTCGCCGGGCACAGCTACCGCCGGGTGGCCGTGATGCTGGGCCAGCCCGAGGGCACGGTCAAGAACCGCATCCGGGCTGGGTTGCGCCGCCTGCGGGGCGAGAAGGGGATTGCAGCCGGTGCACTACGCTCGCCGATCCGTGGCCGAGAACAATCTCACTCGTGACGAGGCCCGGGCCCGGGCCCACCTTCTTTCCGACCTGCACTACAAGGTCGCCCTCGACCTGAGCGGGGCCAGCCTGTCCCAGACACCCGTGGTCGACTCCTTCGGCAGCTCCACCACGATCCGGTTTCTATGTTCCGAGCCGGGGGCCACCACGTTCGTCGACCTGACCGCCGAGGCGGTCCGTTCGGCCGAACTGAACAGACGCCCCCTGCCGGAATCGGCCTTCGATCCCGAGGCGGGCCGGTTGTTGCTCGACGGCCTGGCGGCCGAGAACGAGCTCACGGTGGTGGCGGACTGCGCCTACGAACACACCGGCGTCGGGCTGCACCGCTTCGTCGACCCGGTCGACGGGGCCGTGTACCTCCACACGCAGTTCGAGCCGTTCGACGCCCACCGGGTGTTCGCCTGTTTCGACCAGCCCGACCTGAAGGCGACGTTCGCCTTCGAGGTCGACGCGCCGACCGGCTGGGAGGTCATTTCCGGCGCCGCGGTGCAGAGCCGGCCGGAAGCGGGGCAGGCGGGCCGTTGGCGGTTCGAGACGACGCCGATCATGTCGACCTACATCACCGCCCTGGTGGCCGGCCCCTACCACTCGACGGTCGGGAAGCACCGGCCGGCGGGGACGGACGGCGAATACGACATCGATCTCGGGCTGTATTGCCGCCAGTCGCTCAGCCCGTACCTCGACGCGGACGAGATCTTCGACGTCACCCGGGCCGGCTTCGATTTCTTCGAGTCCGCCTTCGGGGAGCCCTACGCCTTCGGGAAGTACGACCAACTCTTCGTGCCCGAGTTCAATTTCGGGGCGATGGAAAACGCCGGGTGCGTCACCTTCTCCGAGCGCCATCTCTTCCGGTCGAAGGTGACCGAGGCGGAGCGCGAGGCCCGGGCCGACACGATCCTCCACGAGATGGCCCACATGTGGTTCGGCGATCTGGTCACGATGCGCTGGTGGGACGACCTGTGGCTGAACGAGAGTTTCGCCACGTTCGCCTCGCACCTGGCCCTCGACGCCGCCACCCGCTTCCGGTCGTCGTGGACGACCTTTGCCGGCGCCCTGAAGACCTGGGCCTACCGGCAGGATCAGCTGCCCTCCACGCACCCGATCGTGGCCGACGCCCCCGACGTCGAGGCGATGAAGACCAACTTCGACGGCATCACCTACGCCAAGGGCGCTTCGGTCCTGCGCCAGCTGGTCGCCTGGGTGGGCCAGGACGAGTTCATGGTCGGCGTGCGGGCGTACTTCAAGCGCCATGCCTGGGGGAACACCGAGCTGACCGACTTCCTCGGCGCGCTGGAGGAGACCTCCGGACGGAACTTAAGTTCGTGGTCGGCGGAGTGGCTGGAGACGACCGGGGTCAACACGCTGCGCCCCACCTTCGAGACCGACGCCGACGGGAACTTCTCGGCCTTCAGCGTCGTGCAGGAGGCGGCCCCCGAGCACCCGACGCTGCGGTCCCACCGGCTGGCCGTCGGCCTCTACGACCGCGACGCCGACGGAGCCCTGGCCTTCCGGAACCGGGTCGAGCTCGACGTCGTCGGCGCCCGCACCCCCGTACCCGAGCTCGTCGGGCAGCCGGCCGCCGACCTCGTGCTGGTCAACGACGGCGACCTCGCCTACGCCAAGATGCGGCTCGATTCCCGCTCGTTGGCCAGCCTGGCCGAGGGGCTGGGCACGCTGTCCGACCCGCTGGCCCGCTCGCTGTGCTGGTCGGCCGCCTGGGACATGCTGCGGGACGCCGAGCTGCCGGCGCGGCGGTACCTGAGCCTGCTCCTGGCCAACCTAGGCGGAGAGGACGAGATCGCCACCGTCGGCGGCCTGTTGCGCAACGCCGAGGCGGCCGCCGTCGTCTTTGGCGATCCCGCCAACCGGGAAGCGTCCCGCCTCCGTTTCGCCGAGCACGGCCTGTCGGCCCTCCGCGCGGCCGAGCCCGGCCGCGACATGCAGCTCGCTTTCGCCCGGGCCTTCGTCAACGCCGCCCGGAGTGACGACCACGTCGCCCTCGTCCGCCGTCTGCTGGCGGGCGACGAGACCATCGACGGGCTCGTGATCGACACCGAGCTGCGCTGGCACCTGGTGCGTTCGCTGGCCGCCGGAGGTTCCGCCACCGATGAGCTGATCGCGGCCGAAGCGGAGCGCGACCCGACCGACGCCGGTGCCCGCCACGCCGCCGCCGCCCGGGCATCGATTCCGGACCTCGCGGCCAAGGCCGCCGCCTGGGACTCCCTGGTCGACGGTGAACTACCGCTGGCCATGATGCGGGCTGTGATGGGCGGCTTCCGCCAGCCCGACCAGGACCAGCTGCTCGAGGAGTTCGTCGAGCCCTACTTCGCCGCCGTGGCGCCCTTGTGGGACCGTCGAGGCCCCGACGTCGGCATGTCCTTCACCGAGATGATGTACCCGGTGGGGGAGCGGGCCGTACCGCTCACCGACGAGTATCTGGCCCGTCCTACCGGCGCTTCCCTGCCGCCCCCGATCCGGCGCCTGCTGCTGGAGGGCCGGGATCAGGCTCTCCGGGTAGCTCGAGCGCAGGCGGCCGACCGGGCGGACGGAGCGGCCTAACAGTCGGGAAGGCTCTGAAGGTTCTAGAGCTTCTTGAGCGTGCCCCAGAACTCGATGTCGGGTTCGGGGACCTCGCTGTGGAACTGGCCGGGGGGCGAGTTGTCGATGCCGAGGAAGATGACCTCGTTCCCGCCCTGCGTCACGGTGAAGACGATCGTGTGGTTGTGGGGCGGAAGGCCGGTGTGCGGCGGGTGGTCCGTCCAGTGGGTGATCCCCATGCAGTCGGGACCGACGGTGTAGTCGCCCGCCTCGGTGGACGGGCCGTAGTTCCCGCCGACGCTTTCCTCGTGGCGCCCGGAGAAGTAGCCCTTGCCGTCGAAGTCCAGCACGCCGACGAAGGCGAGGGGCACCCGGCCGAGGAAGCCCTGCCCGGCCATCGAGTACTTGCCCTGCAGCGAGGCGGTGCTGCACTGGCCCTGGGTCGCCTCCTCGGCGAGGGCCACGCTTCCCCGCCCGAGCCCGGAGGCCCAGACGCCGAGGCCACCGATCAACATGCCAATCACAAGGAATGTCGCGCCCGGACGGAACCTGTTCATCGCTCCCCCTTCACAACGGTCATGGACCTGAGTGCAACCTAAGCGAAAAAGTCGCTCGATCACAGGGGGATCACCGAGCCTGGCTGTGGTACTCCCGGTTCGGCATCATGCCCGTGGCCATCGACATCCGGTTGGTGAAGTTGTACATGGAGGCCACCTCGGCGATGTCCCACACGTCCTCGTCGGAGAAGCCGTGCTCCCGCAGCCGGTCGAGGTCGGCTTCGTCACAGGTGTCGGGCTGCTTGGTGACCTTCACAGCGAAGTCGAGCATGGCCCGCTGCCGGGGTGAGAGGTCGGCCCGGCGGTAGTCGAACGTGATCCGGTCGGCCTCCACGGGGTCCTCCGAGAGCTGCCGGAGCGCCGCCCCGTGGGCCACGAGGCAGTAGAGGCAGCCATTGGCCATCGAGACGGCCACCGAGATCATCTCCCGTTCCTGCTCCGAGAGGCCGGGGGTGCCCGTCATGAGGTCTTTGAAGTGGGCGAACCAGGCTCGGAACCGCTCCGGGCGCCAGGCGTAGGCCCGGAACACGTTGGGCACGAACCCGATGCGCTCCTCCGCCTTGGTGAAGAGCTTGCGTTCCGGCTCCTCGAGGTCGGCGTCTGCGGTGACGGGAAACCAGCTGATGCGCTCGTCCATGGCGGGAAACCTACCCGGCCCGTACGATCCAACTTCCCAAGGAGAACAACGGAGGTCGCCATGGCTCGCACCGACATCGAGTTCAACGCCGAAGGCACCATCCTGCGGGGGTGGCTCTACCATCCCGACGGAGCGGGGGACCGGCCCGTCCCCGGAGTGGTGATGGCCCACGGCTTCTCGGCCACCAAGGAGATGTACCTCGACTCCTTCGCCGAGGTGTTCGCCGCCGCCGGCCTCGCTGCCCTCGTGTTCGACAACCGGGGCTTCGGTGCGTCCGACGGCGAGCCCCGCTTGGAGATCGATCCCTGGGCGCAGGTGCGCGACTACCGGCACGCCATCACCTACCTGCGGAAGCTACCCGGCATCGACGGGGACCGCATCGGCGTGTGGGGCTCCAGCTACAGCGGTGGCCACGCCATCGTGCTGGGCGCCATCGACAAGCGGATCAGCTGCGTCGTCTCGCAGGCCCCGTTGGTGAGCGGGTGGCGCAACGTGCAGCGGCTCGTGCGCTCCGACTTCATCCCCGGCCTGCGGGCCGGGCTCGACGCCGACCGGGAGGCCCGCTTCGACGGCAAGGAGCCCATGATGCTGCCGGTCGTCTCGGAGGATCCCCTCGGCCCGTCAGCCCTCCCCACGCCGGACTCCTGGAGGTGGTTCAGCGAGACGGGGAACACGCGGGCTCCGGCGTGGCGCAACGAGGTGACGCTCCGTACCGTCGAGATGCTGACCGAGTACGAGCCGGGCGCCTACATCGCGCGGGTCGCTCCGACGCCTCTGCTCATGGTCGTCGCCGCCGATGACGTGTTGACGCCCGCCGACCTCGCCCTCGAGGCCTACGAGGACGCCCGCGAACCCAAGCGCCTGGTCATGCTGCCCGGCGGCCACTTCGACGTCTACACCGCGCCCGGCTTCCAGATCTCGAGTGGCGCCGCCCGCGACTGGTTCGTCGAGCACCTCCGGCCATAAGGGGACGGCCCGGTGCCTGACCTCGCCGCCACCCGCACCCGGATGGCGCTGTCGCTGGGCTGGCACATCGTCTCCCATTTGCCGTGGCCGCGATCATCACGCCGGTCCAGATCGGCGTGGGCGACTGGGCCGCCCGGTTCCTGGCCGACCGGCAGCCGGTGAAGTTGGCGGCGCGGGGCGGGCTCAGGGAACTGGTCTCGTCGCGGGACCCGGTGTCCTGACCGGCATCTTCGTGCTCCGGGCCGACGCTCCCTTGCTGGGCGAAGGCCTCACCGGTCGCCGCGGCCTGCCCTTGGTGGTCCTCTCCGCCTTCGCCGGTATGGCGTCGTTGGCCCTTCTGGGCCAACGGCGTTACGTCGCCGCTCGTTTCACGGCCGGCGGGGCGGTCGCCGCCGTCGTGTGGGGCTGGGCCGCGGCGCAGTGCCCGTACCTCCTCGAGGGCCGGCTGACGATCGAGGAAGCGGCCGCGGAACCGGCTGTTCTCAAGGCGGTTCTGGGCTCTCTGGGAGTGGGCGGAGCCCTCGTCGTACCCGCGATTCTGGCCTCTTCGCCGCTGTGCAGCGCCCCGCACAAGGGGTCGCGACGGCGGCGGAGACGGAACCCGTTGTGCCGCAACGGCCTTCAGGACCCTCTGAGGCCGACTGAGCGGTGCTTCGGCGGACATTTTTTGGGAGCTCGCAAACCCTTACGCCACAACGGTTTTGAAGAAGTCTGGCCTGGATTCCCCTTTTGTGGCATACGAGGTGCTTGACTCATCGGAGTCAATGCGTTCAGATTCAACATGGCGTATGGCCGTGAACCCTTTGGAGGTCAGTAATGAACAAGTCCCAACTGGTGGACAAGATTGCCGCCGACTCGAGTGTCGGTCGGCGAGAGGTCGAGGATGTGCTCAAGACCTTCATCGAGACGGTGCAGCAGTCGGTGAAGAAGGGCGAGAAGGTTTCGATCCCGGGCTTCGGCGGCTGGAGCCAGACGCAGAAGAAGGCCCGCACCGGTCGCAACCCCCGTACCGGCGCAGCGGTCAAGATCCCGGCCAGCAAGGGCGTGAAGTTCACCGTGGGCGCCACCTTCAAGAACACCGTGGCCGCGAAGCGCGGTTCGGTGGCGGCGAAGGCTGCTCCGGCCAAGGCTGCTCCGGCCAAGAAGGCTGCCGCTCCGGCCAAGAAGGCTGCTCTGGCCAAGGCCGCACCGGCCAGGAGGACTGCCCCGGCCAAGGCCGCCGGTCCCGCCAAGGCCACCCCGGCCAGAAAGGCTCCGGCCAAGGTGGCGGCCAAGGTGGCGGCCAAGGCTCCGGCCAAGCGGGCCGCCAAGAGGTAGCCAGGCGCCCATCGGGCCAAGGATGAACGCGAGAGCGACGCCCTTCCGGGGGCGTCGCTCTTTGCCGTTACTACAGGCGGTCGAGGCGTTTGAAGGCTTCGGCGTAAGGAACGCCGGCGGCGCGGCCGGCGTCGGCGGCCCGCTCATGGATCCGGGCCTCGAAGGCGGCCCGCTCACCGTCGGGATCGCCGGCAATGGACCCGGCGATGGACATCGTCGTCTGCCACTGGCTCTGGTGGCACAGAAGAGCGGCAATCTTCACTTCGAGATAGCCGGTGGCGTCCTCGTAGTGGTCTACGACCTCCGCCTCCCACAACAAGAGGTGGGACGGTCGGTGGGACGGGAGGCCTTGGTCCGGGAAGAAATGCGGGTCCCGGGCGGCGACGATGCCCTCGACGGCCAGAAGCCCGGCGTGGCGGTGGTCGGGATGAAGGCGGTAGAGCTTCCAAGGATCGTGGCCCAGCACCACGTCGGGTCGGACGTCCCGGATGACGCTGCACACCGCGGCGCGCTGGATGAGGGTGCTCTGGAGCTCACCGTCGACCTGGCCGAGAAAGTGCACCTCGGCCGCCCCGAGCTGCTCGGCGGCGGCCCGTTGCTCCTGCTGGCGAAGGGCGATCAGCTCGGCGATATCGGCGCCCGGGTCCCACGAGCCTTTGGAGCCGTCGGTGAGCACCAGCTGGGCGACGTGGGCGCCGGCCGCCGACCACTTGGCCAGGGTGGCACCGCAGCCGAAGTCGATGTCGTCCGGATGGGCGCCGATGGCCAGGACCCGTCCGGGCACGGGGAGGTCCCGGGTCGGCGACGCGCGCTCGGCGGGGGCCAGGTAACCCGTCACACCAGGGCGGGGGCCGGAGGGGCAGCGAGGTCGAGCCCGGCGAGGTCGAGCCCGGCGAGGTCCTCCGGCGTGTCGACGTCGCGTCCCAGGCACCGGTCCCGGAGCACCCGGAAAGCAAGCCCCTGCCGTCGCGCCTCGGCGGCGTGCCGGCGGAAGGAACCGGGGCCATAGCTGAAGGCGAAGGGATGGTCGGCCGGCAGAGAGAGCACCGGGGTGCCGTCGTCCCGGTGGCAGGGGACGGCCACCACCACGGGGCGGCTGGCGTCGGCCGCCAGGGGAAGGAGCGACCGGGCCAACGGCAGATCGGCGTGGGCGATCGCCACCCGGGGAATATTGCGTTCCCGGGCCCAGTCGCGACCGGCGGCGGCGGCCAGATCCAGGCTGCCGGGGTCGTCGAGCACGACGACGCCGAGCGCCCGCGCCCATGTCCGGACGTCGGCGGCGGAGGAGACCACGACCACCGGCAACGGCTCGGCGGCGAACACCACCCGCTCGGCCATGCGCTGCAACAGCGCGGCCCGCATGGGTGCGTCGAGCTGGCCTCCGAGGCGCGACTTGCCGGCCGAGAATGACCGGACGGGGACGATGACGACAGCCGGTGTCTTCATTCGAGGACTTGGAACACCTTGATCACGGGTTCCACCTGAAGGAACGGAAGGATCCGCACCATTGACTCGGCCACGGCCCGGCTCTCGACCGCTTCGCTCAACTGCTCCACCGAATCCCAGCGGGAGCAGGCCGCGCCGTCGACGAGACCGCCGGCGTTGCGGTCGGGCGAGACATAGAGCTCCATCGACCGGCAACCGGCCAGCGACTCGAACACCGGCTTGATGTCCTCGGCGAAGATCCGCCGAACCTGATCAAGATCCGATGGATCGATGGCGGTTGAGTAGAACCTCAGGTACACAGCCGCTCCCTGTCGCCCCACACTCGGTTGCGTCGGGGCAGATTAGGCATGCCAGGCGGACTTGGCGAACATGCCGGCGAGGTCGGGATTGGAGTGCAGGTGCAGCTGGTGCCGGTCGAGTTCAGCGGCGGGGCGCTCGCCGGTACCGGGGTAGCGCAGCGTCACGGTGATCCGGTCCGACGTCACCTCGATCACGTTGTACGACGGCCGCACGTAGCCCCGCAGGCGGTGCGACGAGACCGTGCCCGAGTTGACCACGAGCACCCCGTTGAGCAGCCAGACGTAGGGCACGTGCTTGTGGCCCGACAGGACGATGTCCACGCCGGCTTCTGAGAGGAGGGCCAGCACGTCGCCGGCGTCCCACACCGTGTTGCGCTCCCGGCCCGTCCCCGGGATCGGGACCAGATGATGGTGCAAGGCGAAGATCCGGAAGTCCGCGGGCTGCTCGAACTGCTGGCGGATCCAGGAGTAACGCTCCCTCCCGATCTCGCCCTCGGCCAGGTCGGGCTTGGTGGAGTCCATGGCTACGACGGTGATCGCCTGCGGGCCTTCTCCCTCGATGCGCCCCGAACAGCGCAGCACCCGGTCGCCCTTTCCGGGCACGTCACCGGGACCGAAGCTGTCGACGAAGTGCAGGTATCCGACATTCTTGGCATCGTGGTTCCCGGGGATGACCACGGTGGTCAGCTCGGCGTCGAAGAGGGGGGCGAGGAAGCTCTGGGCGTCACGGAATTCGTGCGCGTAGCCGTCGGTCGTGAGGTCCCCGCCCACCAGCACGAGGTCGGGAGCGAGCGAGCGCACCTCTTCGACGGCGTGGTGAAGGAGCTGGGGGTCGAAGGACGGGGACCCGCAGTGGATATCCGAGAGCTGCGCGATGCGGAACGAATCCCGGGACATGGCCGGACGTATCCTACCGGCGTGGAACCCCTGTACCGATTTACGGAGCTGCTGCTCTGCCGGCCCCTGCGCCATGGTCTGCGTTGGCACACCGAGGGATTGGAACGGATCCCGCGGCGCGGCCCGGTGCTCATCGCCTCCAACCACGTCTCCTACTTCGATCCGCTGGCGCTGGCCTACGTGTCCAACGTCGCCGGCCGGAGGGCCCGGTTCCTGGCCAAGGTGGAGCTGTTCGACAACCGGTGGATGGGGCCGCTCATGCGGGCTTTCAAGCACATCCCCGTCGATCGCGGCACCGCGGACGCCTCCGGGGCGCTGGAGCAGGCGGCGGCCGCGCTGGCCGCCGGCGAGTGTGTGGCGGTCTTTCCCGAGGGCACGCTGTCGAATGATCTGGAGCCGATGGCGGGGCGGACGGGAGCCGCCCGCCTGGCCCGGGCGGCCGGTGTTCCCGTGGTTCCCCTGGGGCTGTGGGGCACCCACCGGGTCATCCCGCCCCCACACTGTTGGCCTGACCGCCGGCCCTCGCTCCGGTTCGGTCGGGCCATCACCGCCGTGCTGGGCGAGCCCGTGATCGTGGGGGAGAAGGACAATCCCCGGGAAGCCACCGACCGGATCATGGCCGGTGTGTGCGCCGCTGTGTCCCGGGCTCGGGAGATCTATCCCCAGGGGCCAGAGCCGGGGGAGGACGCCTGGTGGGTGCGAGCCCCCGAAACCGTCCGCCTGCGGAGCTGCCGCGGCCGGCTCGCCCAGCAGATGCTCGACGACCATATCCTCGACAACCAGATGCCCGACGACCAGCAGAAGCGCTGATGCGTGTCTCCGTCATCGGGGCCGGGTCCTGGGGAACCACGGTCGCCGCGCTCGCGACCCAGAACGCCGACGACGTTGTCCTCTGGGCCCGTCGTGCCGAACTCTCCGAGGCCATCGCCCTCCGGCACGAGAATCCCGACTACCTGGCGGGCCGGTCGCTGCCGGAAGCCCTCCGGGCCACCGCCGACCTGGCCGAAGCGCTCGCCGGCGCCGATGTCGTGGTGCTCGGCGTGCCCTCGCACGGCTTCCGGGACGTGCTCACCGAAGCCCGGGACCATGTTCCCGAGGGCGCACCGGTCCTCAGCCTGTCGAAGGGTCTGGAGCCGGGATCGCTCAAGCGGATGACGGAGGTGGTGGCCGAAGTCCTCGACGGTCACCCCAAGAGCCGCATCGGTGTCCTCACCGGGCCGAACATCGCCGGCGAAGTGGTGGCGGGCCTGCCCACCGCCTCCGTGATCGCCATGCCCGACGAAGCCTGCGCCGAGGAGCTCCAGCGCCTGTTCATGACGGACAGCTTCCGGGTCTACACGAACCCCGACGTGGTCGGGTGCGAGATCGCCGGCGTACTGAAGAACGTGGTGGCGCTGGCCGCGGGCATGGCCCAGGGACTCGGGACGGGCGACAACGCCCAAGCCGCTCTGATCACGAGGGGGCTGGCCGAACTGACCCGGCTCGGGGTGGCGCTGGGCGGCAGTTTGCTGAGCTTCCTCGGCCTGGCCGGGATCGGCGACCTGGTCGTGACGTGCACCAGCGCCCAGAGCCGCAACCGCCATGTCGGCGAGGAACTCGGACGGGGGCGGTCGCTGGCCGAGGTCCTCGGCGAGATGCACATGGTGGCGGAGGGCGTGAAGAGCACCGCCTCCGTGCTGGCCCTGGCGGAGCGCAGCGGCGTCGAGATGCCCATCGCCGAGCAGGTGCAGGCCGTCCTGTCGGGCGTCCGCACGCCGGCCGAGTGCGTCGGTGCGCTGATGCTCCGGGAAGCGAAGCCGGAGTTGCACGGGATCCGCATTCCTCTCTAGTTCCGTGGGCATCATGGGGAGCAGATGAGAACGCGACGATTGCTCACCAGTCCCCTCGCCATCGGCATCCCCCTCGTCCTCGGCGCCGCCCTGCTGCCCGCGCCCCAGGCCGCCGCCGAGAGTGCTATCCACCCGGAGAACCGCCCCTCCGCCATCGAGGGTGAGACGAACGGTCAGGTCAACCCGTCGGCCCTGGTCAACGTGGAGGGGAAGTGCCGGGCCGCCCGGGGAGCAGGCCCGAGCCTGGCTCTGATGTTGGCTGCGGCCCGGGCCGATGGCGTCGGCCTCCGGCCCGACGACTGCTACCGGCCCCGCAACAACCAGGCGACGGCGCACTCGGGCGCCTGCGCCGGGGGCAACTGCGCCTGCGCCGCGCCGGCCGGTACCTCCATGCACGGCTGGGGCAAGGCGGTCGACTTCGACGACAACCGGGGGACGCTCCGCTTCACCTCCGAGGGCTTCCGCTGGATGCAGGACAACGCCAACCGCTTCGGCTGGAACCATCCCCGCTGGGCGCGGCCCGGCGGCAGTGAGTGCCCCGAGGCCTGGCACTGGGAGTGGGTCGGCGACGGTGGCCGCATGCAACTGGAACCCGTCCGGGCCGACGTGGTCGGGATCATGGTTTCGGCCGCGGGGAAGGGCTACTGGGCCGTATCTGGGCTCGGGGGTGTGGTCGCCCGCGGCGACGCCGGCGACCACGGCTCGGCCGCGTCGACCCCGATCGCCCATCTGGTGAAGGGGGCGACCGCCGCCCGTGGGGGTGGCGGCTACTGGCTGGTGGCCGCCGACGGCGGCATCTTCGCCTTCGGCACCGCCGGCTTCTTCGGATCGATGGGCAACCAGCGTCTCAGCCGCCCGATCACCGGTATGGCGGCGACCCCGTCCGGCCAGGGTTACTGGCTGGTGGCCGCCGACGGCGGGATCTTCTCCTTCGGCGACGCCGGCTTCTTCGGCTCCCTCGGCGCCGTCCGCCTGAACCAGCCGATCGTGGCCATGGCGGCGACCTCGACGGGCCGGGGCTATTGGCTGGTGGCGGCGGACGGCGGGATCTTCTCCTTCGGCGACGCCGCCTTCTACGGCTCCCTCGGCGAGTCGCCCCCGTCCGAGCCGGTGGCGGCCATGGTGCCGACGCCGACCGGGCGGGGCTACTGGCTCGCCTCGGGCGACGGGAGGGTCTCCCCCTTCGGCGACGCCCGGTCCCACGGCGACCTGTCGGCCGCCCCGCCCAACCTGCCGGTGGTCGGCATGGCGGCCACTCCGGACGGCGCCGGCTACTGGCTGGCGGGAGCCGACGGTGGCGTCTTCGCCTTCGGCGCCGCCCGCTTCCACGGCACCGGCTGACCATCACGGTACCCCGGTGCCCCTAGCGTGGGGTCGTGGCCAACTGGCAGAGCTTCCTCCTCCAGCGCCTGGCCGGGCGGCTGCGCATCGACGACGACATCGTGCGGGGCGCAGCCCAAATCCAGCCTGATTGGGTGTGGCCGTTCTGGGTGGAGCGCCAGCTCGATCCGGGCTCGCCCGACTTCACGCCCCGGGGCCACCTCCCGTTCCTGTCCAACGTGACGCACCGCAACTGGACCATGGTCGGCAACCTTGGCTCTCCCTCGGAAGCGATCGTGGATCCTCGGGGACTGGTCACTCCCTGGTTCGACGGCTGGTCGCTCGACTGGTGGGTCGGCGCCGAGGACCGCTGGCACCTCCCGAGCCGGGAAACCGCCGTGCGTCAGTCCCTCCTTGACTCGGCGCCGGTGGTCGAGACGGCGATGCGGATCCCCGGCGGCGACGCCGTGCAACGGGTCTACGCCGTCATCGCCCCGTCAGCCCACCCACCACTCGCGGAGCTCGTCGTCGTCGAGGTCGAGAACCGCTCGGCGACGCCCGTGGCCGTCGCCTTCGCCCTGCGGCCCTACAACCCCGAGGGCCTGGCCGTGGTGGAACGCATCGCCATGGCCAAAGGAGAACACGGGGAGACCGTCCTGGCCGACGGCCGGCCGGCGTTGCTGTTGCCGAGGGCCCCGTCCGGTGTGGCCGCCGGGACCTTCGTCACCGGGGACAGCGCCGGCGACGTCTTCGCCGGCCGGGCGGCGGCCGGGCCGTTCGCGCCGGTGAAGGACCCGGCCGGCCTCGCCCAGGCCGCCTTCGTCTATCCGGTCCCGCATCACAGCACGGTCCGGGTCGCAGTGCCGTTGGTGAGGGGGCCGTTGGTGAGGGAGCACCGCGCCCGGCGCCAGGGGCCGGCCCGCCGGCGGGTGGAAGCCTTTCCCGGCATGCAACTGGGGCGACTGCCCAAGGCGGCCGACGTGGCCCGGGGCTGGCAGGCGCAGCTGAACCGAGGGATGCGGGTCACCCTGCCGGACAACCGCCTCCAGGCGGCGGTCGACGCCAACCGGGCCTACCTCCTCCTGTTTCACGGCGCCTATCTGCTGGCCGCCCTCGACCGCTACGGGTTCCACGCCGAAGCCGCCGAGGTCTTGCGCTCGTACCCGCGGCGCCAGCAGGCCGATGGGTTCTTCCTCTCCCAGCGCCGGGAGTGGGACGCCAACGGCGCAGCCATCTGGGCCATCGCCGAGCACCACC
>CAZCVW010000002.1:0-11745 GCA_964502185.1 uncultured Burkholderiales bacterium | reverse complement strand
CGCCGGGAGTGGGACGCCAACGGCGCAGCCATCTGGGCCATCGCCGAGCACCACCGCCTGACCGGGGACGCAGCTCTCCTCGACGAACTGCTCCCCGCCGTGGGCAAGGGCGCCCGCTGGATCGCCCGCAAGCGCAAGGAAGGGGGTTACTACTGGGACGACTTCTGGTCCCTGCGGGGACTGCTCGACGCCGGCTGGCTGCTCCGCCTCGGGGGCGACCGCGCCGCCGCGGCTGACGCCGAACAGGCGGCGGGGGAGTTGCGGGCCACCATCTTGACCTCCCTCGACCTCGTCGCCGCCCGGCTCGGACGGGCGGTCATGCCCGCCGGGCCGAGGCGGGGTATCGACGCCGGCATGATCGGCTCGCTGGTGGCCTGCACCCCACTCGGCCTGTTGGCGCCCACGGACCCCTTGGTGGCCAACAGCCTGGATGTGCTGCGGGACCGGTTCTGCCTCGGCGAGGCCTTCTTCCAGAGCATCTCCCACACCGGTCTCGGCACCTACCTGACCCTGCAGATCGCGGCCTGCGAGCTCGAGGGTGAGAACCCCCGGGCGTGGCGCCGCCTGCGCTGGATGCTCGATGCCGCCACCCCCACCTTCACGTGGCCCGAGGCCATCCATCCCCGCCTGGGCGGTGGCTGCATGGGCGACGGTCACCACGGCTGGGCGGCGGCCGATTTCCTGTCGTTCATCCGCCAGGTGCTCGTCCGGGAAACGCGTAGCGGCGAACTGGCCCTGCTCACCATCCTGCCGCCCGAATGGGCGGGCCAGAACCTCGAGGTCCACGAAGCGCCGACCCACCACGGACACATCTCCTACGCCGTGCGCTGGCACGGCGACCGTCCGGCCCTGCTGTGGGAATGCGAGCGGGAAGGCGTTCGCCTCACCGTTCCGGGACTCGACCGCTCCTGGTCCACCACCGAGCACTACGGCGAAGCCCTGCTCGAGCCCTACCGCCGCCGAGTCCCCCTCGAAGTCGAGTAGCGCCCTACTGCAGCACCCCCCGCCACTCGGCGGCGAGGGCGGCGACGGCCAGCACGCGCTCGACGTCTTCCTTCGAGGCGCCCGGCGAGGCGGCGAGGTGGGCGTCGAGCACGGTGACCCCGGCCGGGTCCCGGTCGATGACCCGCATCGGTCCGGCGACGGGCACCTCGCCGGGCTGGAGCACCCGGAAATACCAGCCGGTGCGGCCACTGCGGCGGAAGAGCGACGCCATGTCCGGCACGCCCGAGTGGATGGTCAGCTTGAAGCAGGGCCAGCGGGGCTGGCAGACCTGCAGGCGCGCCTCGCCCCACTCCCACACGTCCCCGATGCCCACGCCGGCCTCGGTCACACCGACGGTGGTGAGGTTCTCGCCGAAGAAGGCCGGGCCCACCGGCCGGCCGAGTCCCTGCGACCAGGCCGGCAGGTGCTCCGAGGCGTAGGCGTAGACGGCCTTGTCCGGCCCGCCGTGGACGCGCCGGTCGGCCTGGCGGTCGCCGGCCAGGTTGACGGTGTCGAGGTGAAGGCTGCGCCCGGTCACCGGCCGCTTGCGGATCCCGCTGCCCACCGGGTGCCCCCGGTGCTGGCCGATGATCTCGGGGAGCCCGACGTTGACGGAGACCAGGCCGATCTCAGTCATCGGCTCCTCGCGCACGCCCGCGACTATTCCGCCGGCAGGCGCAGGGTCACGATTTCGCCGGGCCGGAGTTCCATGTCGCCGCGGAAGTCCGACACGACGGCCCCGGTCAGGTCCACGACCGACCCGGAGAGCTTCACGTGGTCCCGTCGCACGCTGACCAGGGCGGGGCGGGCCTTCGGGTTGTAGACGCGGACGACCAGGTCGTCGCCTTCCCGGAGCACGGCCGAGACCTCGGCGTCGCCGTCGATCGCGATCGCCCGCCCGGCGGCGGCCCGCGTCCCGGACGTCGATGCCACCATGGCCGTCTCCAAGGGGGAGGTGAACCCCTCGGCCAGACGGTGGAGCTTCGCCTCGGCCCAATCACCCCGGTGGAGCACCACCCCGTAACGGCGGACCTGGCGGCCGAGCATCTGGGCGCCGACGACGGGCACGGGCGGGCCCGCCGCGTTGGGCCGGAGCGTGGGCTCCAGGCGGGACAGGTAGCCCACGGCCCGGAGCATGGTGAGGGCCAGTTCGGCGCCGTCCTCGGTGACCTCGTACTCCAGCAGGCTGTCGCCGAGGAGAGCGAGGCCCACGGAACCGTCGGCGCAGTCGACGAAGCGCCGGGCCGGAAACGTCGGCAGTCCCACTTCGCCGGGGCCGCCCTCGGCTTCGAGGCCGCGGCGCACAACGGCGAAGGCGCACTCGGCGTCGGACCCCTCGACCCGGGCGGGGAGGGGAAAATGCGCCCGCAGGCGGTGGTCCCGGCACTGGTTGTCGACGTCCGCCTCGATGCCGACCACCGGCGACCCGGCCGACACCGTGATGGTGGTGCGCACCAGGGCCTGGGCCATGTCCTGCGACCGGGCCGAGCAGGATCGCTCGTCGCCCTCGGCGTGCGTCGGCCACTCGTAGGTGGCCGTCACCACCGCCCGGGCCCGAAGCGGTCCGGACTCGACGAGGTCGACGGTCACCGCCGAAGGCTTGCCCACCAACAGGTCCGAACCGGGCGGTGACCAGTTGTAGGTGTCGCCGCCGTCGCCCCCGTCGACGTAGCGGTTGAGGCCGGCGACGGAAAGGCCGTCGGCCGTGGTGATCGAGAAGGTCCCGTCGGTGGGGTCGACCTCGACGGCCAGTTGTCGGTTGGCCAGGCTGGCCCGCCCGTCGGCGATGACACCGGCGACGGGCGCTTCGAGCGCGCCCACATGGGCACCCTCGACCGGTTCCAGTGTCGTCCAGCTGAACCCTTCCAGGCGTCCGGGGCTGATCAGCACGTGGCGCAGCGGACCTTCCAGCGACCGTACGGTCACCGGCGCCCCCGCCTCGCCCAACGCGGCCAGGCGCCGCCGGCACTCACCGAGGTCGATGCCCGCCCCTCCCGGCCACGCCACCTGCAGCGTCAGCACGTCGCCGCCTGCGCTCTTTCCGTATGGGAGAGGATCGGCCGCCGGTTCGAACGAGTACGAGCGGATGAGCCGGCCTCCGAACTCCCGGCCCCTCATCATGTCCAGCACCCACAACACCTTGGCGCCGGCCACGGTGGCCGAGAACCGTTCCCGGCTCTCCACCCTGAGCAATTGGGTGGGGGGCAACTGGGCGGGGGGCGACTGGGTGTGGGGAAATGTCGGAAGCGGCGAGCGGAAGTGCAGCGGCCCTTCTCCGGGAACAACCGTTTCGACGAGATCCCCGAGCCGATGCGTCGGCGCCGGGTTCACCACCAGCAGAGCGCCGGCCGGGGCGTCGACCTCGGCGGCCATGGCCGCCATCGCCTCGGCGGTGAGGGCATCGCCGACCTGGCGAGCCTCCCGGTAGCGCACCATCACCTGGTCGACGACCTCGTCGTGACTGCAGGCGCAGGAGGAGTCGTGGGCACTGTTGAGGACCAGGTTCCGCCAGGCCACGCCCAGTAGTCCAGCGGCGGCCGGCCATTCGGACGCGGGCCGGAAGGCGGCCAGCAGCGGCTCCGCCCGGCGCTCCAGGGCCCGTTCGGCGGCGGCCATCTCCCGCTTCACGTCGACCCGGTTGGAGGTGACGCCCATCAGCAGGTTGGAGCGGGCGCCGGAGCGCAGCTCGCCCCGCCACACCGGGAGCCCCTCGGCCGGCTCGCCGGCCAGGTAGTCGGCCAGCGACGTGACCTCGAAGGCGTAGTCGTTCTGGGTGCCGTTGGCTTCGGTGGCGGCCTGCCCCACCCACGGTTGCGGGAGCTGGTGGTCGGTACCGTTCATGAGCAGCATGCCGCCGAGCCGGGCGGCGCCGAGTTCGGCCTCGTAGTTTCGGGCCCGCTCGACGAGCGACGCCCCGTCCGGGGGGAGGTCCCGCCCGTTGGAGTAGGAGCCGTAGAGGTACTCGGCCCGCACCCGCGAGCCGTCGGGCGCCTCCCACCAGAACCCGGTGGCGGTGATCGAGCCGGGCACGCCTCGCCACACGACGGCGTGTTCCAGCCCGGCCAGGCGCAGGATCTGCGGCATCTGGGCCACGTGGCCGAACATGTCGGGGAGGTAGCCGACGGGCATGGCGGCACCGAGCTGTGTCGCCCGGGCC
The DNA here is from genome assembly GCA_964502185.1 of uncultured Burkholderiales bacterium. Lineage (GTDB taxonomy): Bacteria > Actinomycetota > Acidimicrobiia > IMCC26256 > BP-133 > CAZCVW01. Next base: position 7,604 of record CAZCVW010000002.1, on the reverse strand, counting down.
CGGCCCATCTGCAGGTTGCGGACGATGGTCTCGGCCGAGACCATGAACTCGTCCATGAGGATCGCCCAGGGTCCGAGCGAGATCCGCCCGGCGGCGGCCAGGCTCCGGAGCCGCTCCTCGGCCTCGGGCCGGATCTCCAGGTAGTCGTCGATCACCGCCGTCTGCCCGTCGAGGCAGAAGTGGGCGAACGACGTGTCGGCTTCCAGTTCGGGGAGCAGTCCGTCGAGCAGCCGGACGAGTCGGAGCCGGTACTCCTGGAAGGGGGCGTACCACTCACGGTCCCAGTGCGTGTGCGGAACGATCCCGACCTTGACCGTCATCTCCCCGCGGCTCCTTCTGCGATGTTCTGGACATCTCTATGACCAAGGCTGTTCGGCAGGCGTTCGCTTCGTACCTGCTCGACCGCGATGTCCTACTTCGGGTCCTAGTTTCGGTTCTACTTCGCGCTGTGTCCGGAGGCTTCGACCTGGGCGGCCACCGACTGGTAGAGCGCCGCCGTGCGGGCCGCGACGGACGCCCACGAGAACTGCTCGAGCACCCGCCGGCGGCCCGCCTCGCCCATCCGGCGGGAGAGGTCCGGGTCGCGGACCACGTGGTTGACGGCCTCGGCCAGGTCGGCCTGGAAACGCCCGGGATCGGCCGGTCCCCCGTTCGCTCCCGCCTCGTAGGGAACGAGCAGCCCGGTCTCCCCGTGGGCGATGATCTCGGGGATCCCGCCGACGGCGCTGGCCACCACCGGCACCTCGCAGGCCATGGCCTCCACGTTGACCAGCCCGAAGGGCTCGTAGACCGACGGGCACACGAAGACGGACGCATTGGTCAGCACCTGGATGAGCTCCGGGCGGGGGAGCACCTCTTCGCTCCACACCACGGAGCCCCGGACCTCGGCCAGTTCCGCGGCCCGCCGGCGCATCTCGTCGCCGATCTCGGGCGTGTCGGGCGCGCTGGCCAGGAACACCAGCTGGGCGGCCGGGTCGATCTTGGCGCCGGCCGCCAGCAGATGGTCGATGCCCTTCTGGCGGGTGATCCGTCCGAGGAACACGACGGACGGCCGGTCCGGATCGATTCCCAGGCGGACGAGCGCGCCGGTGCCCCGGTCCGGGTGGAAGGCGTCGGTGTTGACCCCGTTGTGGATCACCACGACCCGTTCGGGGTCGATGGCCGGGTAGCAGGCCAGCACGTCGCTGCGCATGGCGGCCGAGACGGCGATCACGGCGTCGGCGGACTCGAGACCGGTCCGTTCGCAGAACGACGACAGGGCGTAGCCGCCGCCGAGCTGTTCCGCTTTCCACGGCCGGAGCGGTTCGAGGCTGTGGGTGGTGGCCACGTGGGGGATGCCGTGGACGAGCTTGGCCAGATGCCCGGCCAGGTTGGCGTACCACGTGTGGCTGTGGACGAGGTCGGCGCCGGCCACCTTGGCCGCCATGAGCAGGTCGACCGACATCGTCTGCAACGCCGAGTTGTACGGGGCGGGCGAATCCAACGCGGCCCACGGCTGGTAGGCGCCGGCGACGAGGTCGGAGTCCCGGGGGGCGCCGAAGCAGTGCACCTCGACGTCGACGAGGCGGGCCAGCTCGGGGGCGAGATGCTCGACGGCGACGCCGGCCCCGCCGTAGACCTCGGGGGGATACTCGCGGGTGAGGAGGGCGACGCGCATTCCGGGACGAGGCCTCACGCCTCGGGAACCTTCTCGCCCTTGCCGATCACCACGATGCCGTTGGGCGAGAGGGTGAAGCGGGCCGCGTCAGCCGCCGGGTCGAGGCCGATCTGGGCCCCCGGCGGGACGTGGACGTTCTTGTCGATGATGGTGTTGCGGACGATGGCCCCGGCGCCGACGACGACGTCGTGCATCAGGACCGAGTTCTCCACCAGCGCGTAGCTGTCGACGATCACGCCGGGCGAGAGCACCGAGGATCGCACAGTCCCGCCCGAGATGATGCTGCCGGCGCACACCATGGAATCGAGGGCCTGGCCGGTGCCCTCCACGCCCTGCAGCACGAACTTGGCCGGCGGCAAGGTCGGCAGCGACGTGTAGATCGGCCACTCCCGGTTGTAGAGGTTGAAGATCGGGTGGACGGAGACCAGGTCCATGTGGGCGTCGTAGTAGGAATCGAGCGTCCCGACATCCCGCCAGTAGGCGTGGTCACGCTCGGTCTCGCCCGGCACGTGGTTGGTGGAGAAGTCGTAGACGTGCGCCTCACCGGCGGCGACGAGCGCCGGAATGACGTTGCCCCCGAGGTCGTGGCGCGACGAGTTGTCCTCGGCGTCGAAGTTCACGGCGTCCACCAGCGTCCTGGCCGTGAAGACGTAGTTCCCCATGGAGGCGAAGATCTGGTCGGGGGCGTCCGGCAGCCCCTCGGCCGTGGGCGGCTTCTCGATGAACGACGCGATGCGGGTCCCGTCGCTCACCTCGATGACCCCGAGCTCCGGCGCTTGGGCGCGGGGCGCCCGGATTCCGGCCACGGTCAGGCCCGCCCCGGAGGCGATGTGCTGCTCGACCATCTGCCGGGGGTCCATCCGGTAGATGTGATCGGCGCCGAAGACGATGATGTAGTCGGGGCTCTCGTCCACCACCAGGTTGAGGTTCTGGTAGATGGCGTCCGCCGAACCGGCGAACCAGCGCGGGCCTTTGCGCATCTGGGCCGGCACCGGCGTGACGTAGCTCCCGAGCAGCGTCGACAGCCGCCACGTCCGGGTGATGTGCAGGTCGAGGCTGTGGCTCTTGTACTGGGTGAGCACCACGATCTTGAGGTATCCGGCGTTGGCCAGATTCGACAGGGCGAAGTCGACGATGCGGTAATGGCCCCCGAACGTGACCGCCGGCTTGGCCCGGTCCGCGGTGAGGGGTGCGAGCCGCTTGCCCTCGCCGCCCGCCAGCACCATCGACAGAATCTTGTCGGCCACGGGCGTACCGTACCCAAATGCGCATCGCTCTCGGTTCGGACGAGAAGACACCGCTGACCGATGCGGTGGTCGAAGACCTGAGACGCCGGGGCCACGAGCTCACGTTGATCGGACCGCCCGGTGGCCAGGACCTCCAGTGGGCCGACGTCGGTCGGACGGTGGGGGAGCAGGTGGCCGGGGGTGCCGCCGATACGGCGGTCCTCTTCTGCTGGACGGGAACGGGCGCCTCGATCGCCGCCAACAAGGTGCCCGGCGTCCGGGCCGCTCTGTGCACCGATGCGGAGACCGCTCGGGGGGCGCGGCGCTGGAACGACGCCAATGTCCTGGTGCTGTCGCTGCGCCTGACCAGCCGGGCACTGGCCTCCGAGATCCTCGACGCCTGGTTCGAGACCTCACCCGACCCGTCCGAAGCCGACAACATCAACAAGGTTTCCTAGGCGGGCTGGTACCTTCGACCGAGCGCCGAGTGCGGCCGGGCCGAAGGGGTCTCCGCTGTTCGGCGGCCCGAGGCGGGGGAGGTGCGAGAATGGCTTTGGCGGCGGCGAAGAAGCGGGCGCCCGTCCCTAATCTGAAGATCGAGATCTCCTGCTTCGAGGCGGGCGACCAGGTCGTCGTCGGCATCGACGAGGTCGGCCGGGGTGCCTGGGCCGGGCCGGTCACCGTCGGGGCCGTGGCCATCAGCCCGGGCCTACGCCGGATCGTCAAGATCCGCGACTCCAAGGTGCTCACCCTTGAGGAGCGGGAGTTCCTCTACCCCAAGATCACCGGGTGGTGCCTGGCCTACGGCGTCGGGCACGCCAGCCACGTCGAGTGCGACGCCTACGGCATGACCCTCGCCCTGAAGTTGGCCGCGGAGCGGGCGCTGACCGCCCTGGACGGAGTGCTCCCCGACCGGATCATCCTCGACGGCTCCCACGACTATCTCGGCCGGCCCGACCTCGTCCGCACGGTCATCGGCGGCGACGGGCTGTGCCTGTCTGTCGCGGCGGCCTCGATTGTGGCCAAGGTCACCCGCGATCGGCTCATGGCCGAGGAAGCCGACTGCTACCCGGGCTACGACTTCGACTCCAACCGCGGCTACCCGTCGCCCCGCCACCGCTGCGCCCTGCTCGGCTACGGCCCCACGGCCATCCACCGGCGGTCGTGGATCTACATGGACAACCTGCCTTGGGCGCAGCGCCCGCACACCCAGACGACCCTGTTCGGGTGACCTGGCACGTCGAGGCCTTCGTCGCCTCGCTCACGGCCGCCAGCCCCCACACCCGCTCCGCCTACGGCTGCGACGTGGCCCAGTTCGTCGAGTGGGCCGGCCGGGGCGGCGCCGGCGGCCCCGAGGCTGTCGACCGCACCGTGCTGCGGCGCTATCTCGCCTTCATGACCACCCGGGGGCTGGCCCGGCGGTCCATCGCCCGCAAGACCGCTTCCCTCCGGGCCTATTTCGGCTGGCTCCGGCGCAGGGGGCTGGTGGCCACCGACCCCAGCCGGGGGCTGCGGGCCCCGAAAGGCGATGCACGCCTGCCCCGGGTCCCCCGGGCCGAGGAAGTGGAGGAGATGCTGACGACCCGAACTCTGTCCGGCCGAGCGCTGGCCGCCCCGGACGCGACAGGGGAGGACGCGCGATCGGAGGCGCTGTACCGGCGCGACGACGCCGTTCTCGAGCTGCTCTACGGCGCCGGGATCCGGGTGGCCGAGCTGTGCGGCCTGGGCCCGGCCGACTGCGACCTCCGGTCGGGTCTCGTCACGGTGCTGGGCAAGGGCCGGAAGATCCGCCGGGTACCCATCGGCGAGCCGGCGGCAGCCGCCCTGGCGGCCTACCTCAACGACGGCCGACCGCTCCTGACCAGCCCGGAGACCCCGCCGGAGGCCCTGTTCGTGAACGCGCGGGGGCGCCGCCTGACACCGCGGGACGCCCGCCGGATCCTGGGGCGCCGGCCCCTGCCCGACGGCCGGGTGGTGAGCCCCCACACGTTGCGGCACGCGTTCGCTACGCACCTTTTGGAGGGTGGCGCCGACCTGCGGGCCGTCCAGGAGCTGCTGGGCCACGCCGATGTGGCCACGACCCAGCTGTACACTCACCTGACAAAGGACCGCCTTCGGGCGGTCTATGACGCGACCCATCCGCGTGCTTGAGCTGAGGCACTGAGGCACCTCTTGGACGACGCAAGCGTTATTGAACAACTCTGGCAGGACTACAAAGAGTCGGGCCGGCGAGATGCCCGTGACCGCCTGATCCTGCACTATTCGCCGCTGGTCAAGTTCGTGGCTGGCCGCGTCGCCGTCGGCTTGCCCCAGAACGTGGAGCAGGCCGATCTGGTGAGCTACGGGATCTTCGGGCTGATGGACGCCATCGACAAGTTCGACCTGAGCCGCGGCTACAAGTTCGAGACCTACGCCATGTCCCGCATCAAGGGCGCGATCATCGACGAGCTGCGGACGATCGACTGGGTGCCCCGCTCGGTGCGGGCCAAGTCCCGGGCCATCGAGCGGGCCTACGCCAAGCTCGAGGGCGAGCTCCACCGCACCCCCGAAGAGCACGAAGTGGTGGCCGAGCTCTCGATGACCCGGGACCAATTCGCCCAAACGCTCTCCCAGATCTCCCTGGTCGGCATCGTGCCCCTCGACGAGCTGCTCTCGGGCAGCGAAGGCAACGAGACCGGCCAGGGCACGCTGGCCGACACCATCGCCGATGGCACCGACGACCCGGTCGAGGCCTACGAGGTCCAGGAGATCAAGCAGATCCTCTCCCAGGCCGTCGACGGGATGCCCGAGCGGGAACGCCTCGTCCTCACCCTCTACTACTACGAGGGCCTCACCCTGGCCGAGATCGGCCAGGTGCTCGGAGTGACGGAGAGCCGCGTCTGCCAGATCCACACCAAAGGCATCCTCCAGCTCCGCTCCCGCCTCCTCGAACCCGAGCGCGGCCTCGCCGGTTAGGCCTGATCGACGTCCGCCCCTGTAGCCGGCGTTCTGCGCTGGCTGCTCCCTGGCAAAGAAGGGAACCGCGATCGAACTGGCGTGCATGAGGTCCGATTACCTGGGCCTGGTGAACGCCAGAACGACCGGGTCCCCCCACCCGCCCCCTCCCTTGCCGCGTTTCCTCACTCGCCCAGAAATGCCTGATCTGAGCGGGCCGGCTGGACCGCTCCCGGGCCGGTCGCTAGCCTTCCGCTGACCTCCCCGGTTTCTTCCCCCTTCTGTGTGACGTCTCGTCATCGGAGGTGGAGGAATGGGAAGATTCGGACTGGCGCTCGTGCTCGCGCTGTTGGGACCGCTGCCGGCGCCGGCGGCGGCGCCCTGGGTTCCGCCGGTAGACGGGCCGGTCGTCCGGCCGTTCGAGGAGCCGGCGACGGGGTGGGCGCCGGGGCACCGGGGTGTCGACTTCGCCGTGGCGCCCGGTACGGAGGTGAGAGCGGCCGCCGGCGGGCGCGTCGTCTTCGCCGGGCGGGTGGCGGAGGCGCTCCACGTCGTCGTGGCCCACCCGGGTGACGTCCGGTCCAGCTACTCGCACCTGTCGACGGTGGCGGTCGCCGAGGGCGCCGGCGTTGAACGGGGCGATGTCCTGGGCCGGTCGGGAGGCGCCGGTCCGGGCCACGACGGCACCGTGGTCCACTTCGGCGTGCGCCTCGGGGAGCGCTACGTCGACCCGGCGCCGTTCCTCGCCAGACCGTCGCTACGACCCGCTTTGGCGCCCGACCGCGACACTGTCCGGGGCGGCCGGCCGGAGCCGTGTTGGCCTCGGGAGGATCCCGAACCTCGACGGCTACACTGGCGGCAACCCGGTCGGCTCACAGTTTTGGCCAGCCGGGAATACGCACGCCCGCAACCCCATCGGTGATCGCCCTCTCGGCGACCGAGCGGGCGGAGGTTCAACCGAGGGAAAGGACAATTCTGCGTGGCTGTCGTCACCATGAAGCAACTGCTCGAGGCCGGAGTCCACTTCGGCCACCAGACCCGGCGCTGGAACCCGAAGATGAAGCGGTTCATCTTCGGGGAGCGCAACGGCATCTACATCATCGACCTGCAGCAGACGCTGGAGCGGATCGAGAAGGCCTACCACTACGTGCGTGACCTCTCCGCCGAGGGCGGCACGATCATGTTCATCGGCACCAAGAAGCAGGCCCAGGAGCCGATCGCCGAGGGCGCCGGGCGTTCGGGTATGCCCTACGTGAACCAGCGCTGGCTGGGCGGGATGCTCACGAACTTCACCACCATCCACGCCCGCGTCTCGAAGATGAACGACCTCGAGCGCCAGGTGAACTCGCCTGACTTCGCCGCCGTGCCCAAGAAGGAAGCCCTCCTGCTGCGGCGCGAGCTCGACAAGCTCAAGCGCAACCTGGGGGGTATCCGGTTCATGGAGAAGCAGCCCGACGCCGTCTTCGTGATCGACACGAAGAAGGAGCACATCGCCGTCACCGAGGCCAACAAGCTCGGCGTCCCCGTCGTGGCCGTCGTCGACACGAACTGCGACCCCGACGTGATCGACTACGTCATCCCCGGCAACGACGACGCCATCCGGGCCAGCGCCCTGATGTGTCGCGTCATCGCCGACGCCGTCGAAGAGGGCCGCTACATGGCCTCCCGGAAGGGCAGGGTGTTCGCCAAGCCGGAGCCGATCGTCCCGGTGGTCGTCGACCCCGAAGCCGAGCGCCAGCGGGCCGAGCAGCAGGCGCGCGCCCGGGCCGAAGCCGCCGCCGCGGCGC
>CAZCVW010000001.1:0-48214 GCA_964502185.1 uncultured Burkholderiales bacterium | reverse complement strand
CGAAGGACACCACCAGCGCCACAGCCACCGCCGAAGCGGCCCGCCGACGCGCCCGGCGCGCACGGGCCCGGCCGGAGATGACCGCGCCGGGGTGAAGACCTTCGGTGAACGTGTCCATCTCGCCCTGCCTCCGTGGTGAGCGACGACCGCTCACCGAGTCGTGTGGACCCACTGCGAGGGCGAGAACGCCCCCATTCGGTAGCCCGGCTACCCCCGTGGGGGCCCGTGGCTTTGCGTCCCCGGGTCACCCCGGGTTTGCCGTTTCGTGGGTTGGTCTATATGAGAACTATCGGGACGGAATGCGCCCCCCTTGAGCCCCCAGTTCGGAAACGGGTCCTCGTTCAGGGGGGTGGAACTCGGTGCCGGCGCTGACGAGCGCGACGAGGCCAAGTCGCTGGTTGACGAACTACTCCCCGCTTCGGCAACAGTCCGGACCCGGTGGATGCCGCTCGGTGTGAGCGCTTCGGGCATCGGATCTCCTCAGGCCTGCTCTGGCCGTTATCGGAACTGACGACGCAGCGCGCTCAAGACTCGCGACGGCCCAGTCGATACCAAAACAACCAAGACACCCACGAAACGGCAAACCCGGAGAAATCCGGGGACGCAAAGCCACGGACCTAACCCCGCTTCGGGTATGGCCGCCGGGCTACCGAATGGGGGCTCAGCCCTCTCGTGGATGCGGACGCGCACGAGCACGAAGGGGCTGCGGCCATGCGAAAGCTTATCTTCGGGCTGATTCTGGCCCTCGGTGTGACCGTCGTTCCGGCGTCCGCCCACGCTGACACCGTGAGCGCCGAGGCGGATTTCGTCGCCCGGATCAACGCCCTGCGCACCAGCCAGGGACTCCCCGGCGTCGAGGTCCACCCGACGCTCGTGGCCAAGGCGAGGGCGTGGGCCCAGACGATGAGCGATGCCGGTCGCATCTGGCACTCGACGCTCTCCGACGGCATCACCGTCGACTGGCAGAAGCTCGGCGAGAACGTCGGCATGGGCGGGTCGGTCGACGGGCTCCACCAGGCCTTCGTGGCTTCGCCGCATCACTACGCCAACCTCGTCGACGCCGACTTTCGCTACGTCGGCATCGGCGTCGCCATGAACGGCGACACGATGTACGTCTCCGAGGTGTTCATGAAGGTCATGGACCCCAAGCGGGCGCCGGTGGTCACACCGGCTCCGACCACGCCGACCGCGCCGCTGGCGCCCGCCACGCCCCAGACCACGTCGCCACCGAAGCCCATACCGGCCGCGGATCTGCCGAGGATACCGAAACCAACTTCGACACCAGTGCCCCCCTCGGGACCAATGACCGTTCCCGTTCCCGCGGCCGAGCCGCCCGCTCCGCCGTCGCCGACCCGAGCGCCGTCGGCCCTCCTCGTCTCGGTACTGGAGCGCCTCAGAATGTTTGACTCCTGAGACTCCGGCGTCTACGCGTATGCGAAACCTCGGGCTTCGTCGGTGCGTGTCGCAAACCACGGCCGAATCCTGGGTGGCTGCCGGCGGTGAAGAACCGGGGTGTGCTGACGCTACCCCCCGATGCCGTCAAGACACGCTTCAGAACCGTCCTTCTTCTTCTTCTTCTTCTTCTTCTGTCAAGGCGGTAGGTCGATGCCTCTGAATGCAGAACAGCTCAACTTCGTGCTCTCGGCTCAGCTTGTCGCCGTTCAGGGCCGTGGTCTGCGGGCGCGCTGTCCGGAGTGCTCGACCATCGTGTCGGTGCGGCACAACGCTGTCATCGTCGCCGGCCGGCGCATGATCTACTGTACGACCTGCCTAGGTGCGTGGGTCAGTATCCGCCACTGACCGGGTCGGGTTGATGAGACTCATGTCATGACCTCTGGTTCGTGTGGGGAGCGGCTGTTCGAGGCACCGCCGGTCGTGGATGGGGCGGCTGCTCCGAGGCCGGCGGCGGCGAAGACGTTCCGGTCGTATGACCCGGGTCAGGTGTTCTTGATGCCGCCGTCGTTGGATGATTGGCTGCCTGAGGATCACCCGGCCTGGTTCGTGTCGGAGTTGGTGGACGAGATGTTGGATCTGACCCCCGATCTACGCCTCGTACACCGAGGCGTCGGGGGCGCCGCCGTATCACCCCCGGTTGATGCTCAAGCTGTTGATGTATGCCTATGCCAGCGGGGTGACGTCGTCGCGGGAGATCGAGCGGCGCTGCGCCACCGACGTGGCGTTCCGGTTCTTGTCCGGGAACGTCGCGCCGGACTACCGCTCGATCTCCCGGTTCCGCCGCCGGCACCTCAAGGCGGTCAAGGCGCTGTTCGTGCAGGTCCTTGAGCTGTGCGCCAGGGCGGGGCTGGTCAAGCTGGGCCGGGTAGCGATCGACGGGACGAAGGTTCGGGCGGCGGCCAGTCGCCATAAAGCCATGAGCTACAACCTGATCGTGAAACGGCAAGCCGAACTGGAAGCCGAGGTGGAGGACCTCCTGGCCGAGCAACTCGGCTCTGGGGCTGCTCGACGTCATCAACGACGTCCTCGACTTCTCCAAGATCGAGGCCGGCAGGATGGAACTGGAGACCATCGATTTCGACCTGCGCAGAGTGGCCGAGGACGTCGCCGACGTGCTGGCGGAAGCCGCCCATGGCAAAGGCGTAGCGCTGGCCACCCTCGTCGAGGCGGGGCTCCCGACGATGGTGAGGGGTGATCCCGGCCGCCTCCGTCAAGTGCTGATCAACCTGGTGGGGAACGCGGTCAAGTTCACCGAGACGGGCGGGGTGGTGATCCGCGCTCGGCTGGCCGAGGAGAATGTGGACGGCACGTTCGCTTCGAGGTCACCGACACCGGCATCGGAATCCCGCCCGAGGTCCAGACGCGGTTGTTCGAGAGCTTCACCCAGGCCGACGCCTCGAGCACCCGGCAGTACGGGGGGACGGGTCTCGGCCTGGCCATCTCCAAGCAGCTGGCCGAGCTGATGGGTGGGCGGATCGGCGTGGAGAGTGACCCGGGCCGGGGCAGCACCTTCTGGTTCACCGCAGGTTCGGCCGGTCTTCCCCCACCGCGGCGGCGCTCCCGGCGCCCGCCGATCTCGTCGGGGTGCGAGTGCTGGTGGTCTACGACAACCGGGTGAACCGCCACGTCATCGAGCAGAACCTGCTCGGTCTCGGGATGCGGCCGACCACGGCGGTCGACGCCCGCGACGCCCTCTCCCGGCTGTGCCAGGCCCACGCCGAAGGCCAGCCCTTCGACATCGCCGTCCTGGATTTCCACATGCCGGACATGGACGGGATCCAGCTGGCCGAGGTGATCAGGAAGGACCCCGCCACGGCTGATCTGCCGCTCGTGCTCCTGACCGCGTCCGGACGGCGCGGAGACGCTCAACTCGCCCGGAAGGCCGGCATCAACGGGTTTCTGACCAAGCCGATCCACGTGGCGGCCCTCCGGGAGGGGCTCGGCACCGTCCTCGGGCTCCACCCGGCCGATCGCTCCTCGGCCCCCCTCGTCACGCGCTTCAGCCTGGAGGAGGCCAAAACCGTGACTCGAGCCCATCTCCTCGTGGTGGAGGACAACCTGGTCAACCAGAGGTGGCCACCCGCATGCTCGAGAAGCTGGGGTACCGGGTCGACGTGGCCGCCAACGGCCTGCTGGCCGTCGAGGCGCTCTCGCGGTGTCCGTACGACCTGGTGCTCATGGACTGCCAGATGCCGGAGATGGACGGGTACGAAGCGACCCGGCGCATCCGCGCCCGGGAGGGCGATCAGCGCCACACGCCGATCATCGCCATGACCGCGGCGGCCACGAAAGACGATGAGGACAAGGCGCTGTCGGCGGGGATGGACGAGTTCGTGACGAAGCCGATCACGATCGAGGCGCTGGCCGGGGTCCTGAAGCGCTGGCTGGCAGCCGCCGGCGACGAGGCGGGGGAGAAAACGCAAGGCGGCGAGTTCTCGGTGATGTAGAGCTGCACGGTGCCCGAGTGGAAGGCACCGACCCCGACGAGCCGGAACTCTGGCCGACGATGTTGGCTCGGTGCGGCGGGCTCTCCATGAGCAGGGGTTCAGTGGAGGCTCTCCGGGCCCTGGGCGTGGGCCTCGGTGAGGGCGACTTCTTCGCCCGCCCCGGGCCGCTCCCGCCCTTGGCATGAGCAGCACACCGCGCTTACCCCACCTGGACGCTCCGGTCGACCGCGGTGAGGCCCAGGGGCAGCAGAGGCGAACGGGCGGCGAGCAATCCGTCGATGGTGGCGGCGGGGACGGGTCGGGAGAGGAGGAAGCCCTGTCCCGTCCGACAGCCGAGCGCTTGGAGCCGGGCGAGCTGGTCGGGTTCTTCGATGCCCTCGGGAATGACGTCGAGTCCGAGGCGCTTGGCGAATTCGACGATCGCCTCGAGCAGCACATCACCTCGGTGGCTGGCCTCGTCGCCGGAGACGAAGGAGCGGTCGATCTTGAGGATGTCGACGGGGAGTTGACGCAGGTAGCGGATTGAGGAGTAGCCGGTGCCGAAGTCGTCGATGGCCACCTGCACTCCGAGTTGGCGCAGCGTCTCGAGGGATGCCGCGGCCCCGCCGGCGGGATCGGCGAGGACGGACTCGGTGACCTCCACGATGAGGTGGCTGGGGTCCAGTCCGATGCGGCGGAGTACGTCGCCGACGTGGTCGGCGAAACCCGCATCGTCGAGCTCGGACACCGACACGTTGACCGAAAGCCAGAGTTCGGGGAGGGCGTAGCGGCGCTGCCAGCTCTGGAGCTGGCGGGCCGCCGTCTCGAGCACCCACGAGCCGATACCGACGATGGCCCCGGTCTCTTCGGCGAGGTCGATGAACGCGGAGGGAGGCAGCAGACCCCGGGTGGGGTGCTGCCAGCGCACCAGCGCCTCCACGCCCACGAGCGTTCCGGTGGCGAGGTCGACCATGGGTTGGTAGTCGACAACGAGCTCGCCGCGTCGGGCCGCGTCGGCCACCTCCGCCTTGAGCGACTGGTGGGCGACGACGGCGTCGTGGAGGGTGGCGTCATAGCGCTCGACCCGGTTCTTGCCCCGGCCCTTGGCTGTGTACATGGCCACGTCGGCCTCGCGCATGAAGCTCTCCGGGTCGCTGTCGTCGTGGCGCATGGCCAGCCCCAGGCTGGCACCCACGTGGACCCAGGTGCCGGCGATCTCCACCGGTGCGGCCAGGGCGACCACCGCCCGCTCCGCGACGCTGAGCGCCACGTCCGGGTCGGGGACGCCGTCAATAAGGAGAGCGAACTCATCGCCGCCGAGGCGGGCGACCAGGTCCCCCGGTCGCACGGTGTCGTGAAGGCGGGCGGCCACCACACACAGGAGCTCGTCACCCGCCGCGTGACCGAGGGTGTCGTTCACGTCCTTGAAGTCGTCCAGGTCCACGAACAGCACCGCCTGGGTACCTCCCCGCCGCTCAGGCCGGGCCAGGACCGCCTCCAGGCGAGCGCGGAACGCCGCCCGGTTGGCGAGACCAGTGAGCGAGTCGGTCGACGCCCGCGTCTCGAGCTGCACGCTGACGGAGACGAGCTGGCGGTTGAGCAGGGTCGTTCGGGCCATGACGAGGAGGAACGACAGGGCGGAGGTGCCGGCCACGACCACCAGGTCCCGAGGCCGGCTCGCCGCCAGGACCGGACCTGTGAGAACGGACCCGCAGAGGAAGGCGATCCGACCCCGCGACATGCGATGCTCGGTCGAACGGGGCTGGCGGCGGAACCCGCGTGCAGACGGATGGAGTGCGGCGACTCCGATGAGCAGGTAGGAGGCCATCCAGAGGCCGTCCGGGGGACCACCGAACGTGTACGTACCGGCCGACACTTGGAGCGCGTACACGACGTCGGCAGCAAGAAGCGACACGAAGCTGGCCAGCAGCAACCGCATGGATGCGCTCCTGCCCGACACCGCGACGACGAGGCGAACCAGCATCGCGAACACGACGAGATCCATCGTAGGGTAGGCGACGGCCACGACATGGGCCAGAAGAGGGACTCCGCTCGAATGAACGACTGGAGCGATGACGAACTCCCACATCAGGGAGGCTCCACCGACGATCAGGATCGTTGCATCGAGCGCATCCCCGCCGCGCTCCCCTCGGCGGCGCTGCCGTGCCAGTGCCATGAGAGCGACCATGAAGCATGGGTAGGTCGAGAGCGAAAGAACGTCAACCGGACAAGGGAACGGGAGCGGACGTCCGGTGATCAACGGGAACCCGTAATAGGGCACGTTGGCCAGCGTCGACAGCGACATCGCCACGCCGAGTGATGCCCACACCAGACGCGTGAGCCCGCCCGTCCGTATCGCAGCCCGGCAGGCGGCGCCCACCGACATCGCGTTCAGAAAAGCCAGCAGCACGGCCTGGGCGACGCCGGCTCTCGGCAGGAGATAGTAGATACCGATGCCGGCCGCGCCGAGCGCCAGGTAGACGACCCAGACCATGGACTCTGCGGCCCCGGGCGGCGGACTGATCGAGTTCGAAGTCGCTCGCCTGGTTGCGGCTCTCCGGAGATCGCGGGCAGTGGCCCGCGCTGGGCGGTTGGTCGAGTTCATGGGTGCTCCTAGTTCGGCGGCCCGGCTGCCATACCGCTGGTCGCGGATTAGACCCGTGGCTTTGTGTCCCCGGGTTTCCCCGGGTTTACCGTTGTCGCTAAGAACGCATCGCCAGGGTCGAGTGACCCTCACACGAATTGTCCTCCAAACTATCGGCACATTCGGGCAACTCCTTGACCATTGATCCCGAATGGCCTAGGCCCGTTTTCCGACCCCGGTCTACCTCATAGACGACGACCGCCGTCGCCGGTGGCCGAGCCCCCAGCCCGGGGCCAAATCTTGTCGAAGCCGCCGACGTCGGGGACAGCGAGGCGGTGTTGCGTCACGTGCGGCGTCTCTACGTCAACCGGGACAACCTGCGCCGGGCGATCGTGCGCCTCGTGGACGCCACCTTCGCGGCTCGTGACCAGGGTCTGTGGGGTAGCGGGACGGCGTGCGCGTCGGATTCGAAGAAGTTCGGTGCCTGGGACGCCAACCTGATGACCGAGTGGCACAACCGCTACTGGGGGCCCGGGGTCATGATCTACTGGCACGTCGAACGCAAGAGTGTCTGCATCTACAGCCAGCTCAAGGCGTGCTCGGCGTCCGAGGTCGCCGCCATACTCGAGGGGGTGCTCCGGCATTGCACGTCGGCCGAGGTGGAGCGCAACTACGTCGACACCCACGGCGCCTCGGTGGTGGGTTTCGCCTTCGCTCACCTACTTGGCTTCCAGCTCTTGCCCCGCCTCAAGAACATCGCGTCGGCCCGCTTGTATCGCCCCGGGCCCGGTGACGAGGCCTGGCCCCGGCTGGGCCGGGTGCTTACCCGGCCCATCGACTGGGAGCTGATCGCTCGCCAGTACGACCAGCTCGTCAAGTACGCCACCGCCCTGCGTCTGGGCACCGCCGAGGCCGAGCAGGTGCTTCGCCGATTCACCCGGGGCGGTCCCAAGCACCCCACCCACGCCGCCGTCGAGGAGCTCGGTCGGGTCGCCCGAACCATCTTCATCTGCAACTACCTCGCCGACCCTGCCCTGCGCCGGGAGATCCACGAGGGCCTCCAGGTCATCGAGAACTGGAACAGCGCCAATACCGTCCTCTACTTCGGCAGGGAGAGCGAGCTCACCGGGGCTGACCGGGAACACCAAGAGGTCTCCATGCTCAACACCTGCACCTCCTGCAATCCGCGCTCGTGTACCACGACACTCTCTCCTGATCCAACGGGTCCTCGCCGAGCAGTCCTGGGCGTCCCGCTTGACCGGCGAGGACCGCCGGGGGTTGTCCCCCTTGTTCTGGACCCACGTCAACCCCTA
The DNA here is from genome assembly GCA_964502185.1 of uncultured Burkholderiales bacterium. Classification (GTDB taxonomy): domain Bacteria; phylum Actinomycetota; class Acidimicrobiia; order IMCC26256; family BP-133; genus CAZCVW01. Next base: position 40,436 of record CAZCVW010000001.1, on the reverse strand, counting down.
CGGCCGCTTCGCCTTGGACATGGAGACCCACCTCGATCTCGCCGCATAACCGATCCCAGCGGCCGGTGAACCAGGCAGGCAGCGCAGCACCGCCCCCTTGCTGCGACAGCTACCTTGCGGCTCGCCGTAGCTTCAGGAGCACCGGGGCCGTTAACCCTGGGTTAGCACTGGGTTAGCACGGTGTTCGGTCGTGACAACCGGATCGGTGGCGCCTCAAAATGCAGGCAGTTCGCGCAATTTCATGTTGGAGTTTCGGCCCCGTGTCAGGGTGTCTCTGACAGCTGCTCGTGGGCGGCTACGCTGGATGGCCATGGGAAAGACGCTGACCCCTGCCGTGCACCGTGTACCGATGGATGCGGCGCGGGTCGCCGTCGGGCAGCTCTTGGGTTCGCGGGCTCTTTCAAGGCGGCTGGTCGAGGGCCAGCCCCACCTGGATGCTGCGGCAGCCGCTCTTCTGCTGGCCGAGGCTGCCGACCGCCTCGCCCGATCCGAGGTCATGGCTGCCCGGGACGTCGACGGAGCCACCTGGGAGCAGGTTGGGATGGCGCTCGGGATGAGCCGGCAGGCGGCCCATGAGCGTTTCCGCACCGGTCCGGACGGGTTGCACACCCGGCTGTTCAAGAAGGCGATGGCTCAGAAGAGTGAGGGCTCGTCGGGCCCGACGACTTCGGCGGTGGCTGGTCGAACGGGTCGGCGGCGGGCTGTCTCCTCGTAGAGCGAGTCCAGCGGAGCGGCGCCTGTGGCCGTGCTTCCCCGGCGCTCAGCCTCGAGGAGGGCACGCTCGGCGTTGTGACGGGCGAGATTTCGCTCGCTGGCAGCGTGGAAGATCTCGGGGCACCCGAGTCGGACGGCGGCCTCGACCCGGACCTTCAGTTCCCTGGCCGATTCCGCCCGCCGCACGAGGCCGAGTCGCTTCGTCTCCTCGGCGTGCGCACCGAGGTAAGCCTGTCTGGTGGCATGCCGGTTTCGGATGGCGGCCAGGCGAGCATCGACAGCGACGATGGCGCGTTCGATGCGTTCGAGTTCACGGCGGGGCGTCGCGTTCCTCGTGCGTGCTCTGGCTCTTGGGTGCCCGGTCCGCAGGTTGGGTTGTTCGAGGCGGCGGGTCCACGCCTGGCGCTGGGCGAGGAGGGCGTCGCGTCTCAGGATGGCCGCCTGGAGGGCCTGGTCGACGCTGGCTGGTGCTCGCCAGAGGACGGCTTCGAGGCGCTTGCGCTCCTTGCGTAGGGCCTGGAGATCCCAGCCGTCGAAGAGGTTTCGTACCACGGTGGCGGTCGGGTCGGCCTCGTGGGCGAGCGTCTTGGATCGGCGCGCTTCGAGGGCCTGGCAGACGGTGTCGAGGCCGCGCTCCTCGGGGTCATGCGCCCGGTGACCGACCTCCTCGTCGGGGACGAGCGCGCCGTCCACGATGTAGATCCGGGTTTCGGCCCCGCCCCGGGTGAGGGCCACGTAGCCCTCCTCGAACGACGAGGCGTCGCCTGGGTGGTAGAGCGCTCTCGTGAGGGTGGTGCCCTGCACCCCATAGGTCGTGCGGGCGTAGCCGTGCTCGACCCATCCGCCGTCGATGTACGGAGCGGGCAGGGTGATCCGGCCCTCGGAGGCGAACTCAACGGTGAGGGTCCGGGCCTCCGGGTCGACGGCGGTGACCGTCCCGACGCTGCCGTTCTTGACGAAGGCGCCCGTGTCCGGATTGCAAAGGGACCGGGCGTTGTGGCGGGTCACCACCCAGTCGCCGACGCAGAACTCGCGCCCGTCGACGACCACGGCCGGGCCGGTCAGGTCACCCTCGGCCTTGAGACGCTGGCGGGCCCGGGCGTTGAGGGCGCGCCGCACCCGGTTGGGCCCGGCGATCATCGGGTCGGCCACGCCCCGCCGCCGCCCGTCCAGCCAATCGGCAACCATGGCGTCGTAGCTGGCGGTGGCGTCCGGGGAGCGGAAGACCTTCCCGGCGGCGTCGTAGCGGGCAAGGGCCGACTCCACGAGTTCTTGGCGGTACTCCTCGATCGCCCGGCGGTCCTCCGGTTCGATCTGCCGGTGGTTCTCGACGAGGGACACGAGATCGTCGCCCGCCTCGGCCACCAGCACCCGGAAGACTCCCCCCGTCTCCACCGGGCCGTGCTGGTCGGGGTCACCGATCAGCTTGAGCGCTCCACCCGCCCGAGCGACGTGGCCGGCGAGGCGGGCCAGGTCACGGGTGCCGACCATGGAGGCTTCATCCACGAACAGGACCGTTCCCGGCGGGAGCGGCCCGTTGCCCTCCACGTCGAGCAGGAGACGGGCGATGGTGGTGGCCGGGCGGCCGGTGAGGACCTCGAGTCGGGTGGCGGACTCGAGCTGGGCGGCGGCGGTGGCCGAGAGGGCGCAGCCGGCAACGGGAACGCCTGAGGCGACGAAGGCCTCGACACAGGCGGCGGCGGCGTGGGTCTTCCCCGCCCCCGGCCGCCCGGCCACCGCCTGCATCGAGCGCCCGGAGGTGCACGCGCCCTGGACCATGGCCCGCTGCTCGTCGCTCAGCTCGGGCCGGAGGTGCAACGCCTCATCGACCGCGCCGGGAGAGGCCACCGGGACCGCCGGCCCGAAGCCTTCCCGGCCCCAGTCGAGGAGGCGCGCCTCGACCTCGAGGAGCTCGGGGGTCGAGAACCGGGCGAGGTCCGGGGAGCGTTCTCGACCGCCGCCCGTCCGCCAAACCAGGTCGCTGTCCCGGCCCGGCGTGCCGGTGAGGGGCTGCGCTCGGGCCGAGGCCAGGAACCGGTCGGCCAGCGCTTCGACCCGGCGGGCATCCGCCGACGCCGAGAGGCCGGCGGCCAGCGCCTCGACCACGTCCCGGCGGGTGAACGTGCTGGCCTGGGCGGTGAGCCCCTGCGAGCCGCCCATGGCCTCGAAGAGGGCCTCCACGTCGGGCTCCTCGACAATCCTGGGCGTGCCGAAGCAGGCGGCCACGTCCTCGGGTCCGAACCCGAGTTCTGCCGCTTCGGCCCGCCATCCGTCCTCCAGGGTGGCGGCGTCGGTGAGGTGGTCCTTCGGCGCCCGGGTGGCGAGGGCGGCGGCCTGGTGGGCCCGGGGCGAGGTCCAACCCGACTCGGCCACCAGATCCTCGATCTCGTCCCGGCGCTTGGAGAAGGCCCGGATGACCGGTTGGGGGACACCCTCGACTTCGGCGCAGCCCTTGCTCACCGTGGTCCAACGCACGCCGAGGGCGGCGGTCAGGGCGTGGCGGAGGTGGGCTTGGTAGAGGAAGCCGCCCGAGTGGGCGTGTTCGTAGAGCGCCCGTCCCTCCACGGCCTGCCAGCGCCCCTCAGCGGTCAGGGTCATGTTGGCCGCGACCACGTGACTGTGGAGAAGTGGATCACCGGCCCGGCTGGTGCGGTGATCGAAGGCGGCCGCCACGAGACCCTCGGTCTCGATCCGACCCCGGTCGCGGCTACCACGGCGGGCGTAGACGGCGTGGGCCTCGTAGTAGTCGACCACGGCGTCGACGGCCTCACGGTGAGCCTGGCGGACAGCCCGGCGCTGCTCCTCGGTGCCCAGCGCCCAGAGGATGCTCACGCTCTTCGGCGGGCGCAACGTGAGGTCGTAACCCGGCCGGGCCTTGGTTGACCGATGGACAGCCTCGAAGCGCTCCACCTCGGCCCGGCGGACGACCCACGCGGCTGGGCGGGTGGATCCAGCCTCCCGGGCACGCTCACCCACCAGGAAGAGCCGACAACGCTTCCCCGTCCGTGGCTGGCGCTCGCCGGCGCACAGGAGCTGGCGCACCCGGCGGGTCGTGAGCTTGAGGCGAGCCGCCACCCGAGGTACGTCGAGAAGGTCGTCGTGGAGGAGCGAACCCTGGCGGGGATCGGAGGAGGATCGTTGACGCCAGCTCCGCCCGGACGAGCCTCGGCCGGAGAGGAGCTGCTCGCCCGTCTTCGGGTGCCGCCCGTCGAGGAGCGCCCGAAACTCACCTTCCCCGACCTCGCCCCGCAAGCCCAGCTGCTCGGCCAGCGAACCGACCCAGCGCCCGGCGGCCTCGCCGTGACCGAGGTAGTACGACTCCGGCGAGGTGGCCACCTCATCGAGGTAATAGTCGGCGGCGCCGGGACTGAGCCGGCCGATGTTGAGCACGGGTCGGGGTCCTCCTGCGGAGACGCCCTTCGCCTCCACGGGGCCCTATGCGCATGGCGAGGCCGGAACCCGACACGCGATCAGGTGACGTTCTTGACCGCGCTCACGGCACAACGCCGTTTCCGCCTCGGCGGAAACGGCAAGTCTGTGTGGCGCGATTCGGGGGGAGTCGGGGTTTGACAGGCGGAGACGGGAGCGTGGGGTCGGGATCGTGCCGGGGTGGCGGTCGTGGGGCTGGTTGTCGTCGTGCAGGCGAGGGTGCGGAGGGACTTGAACGGGTGGAGTCGGTGGAGGCGCGCGGGGAGGAGTCCGGCGTCGATGGTGCGGGCGACGGCGGGGTTGACCTCGACGGTGGCCACGACGGGGACGCCGAGCACCTCGGTCACGTCTGTGGCCGTCAGGCTGCGGCCCGCCTCGGCGAGGAGGATCACGCCATCGGGTAGCGGACCGGGCGCTGCGACCAGGCTGGCCAGGGCCAGGTAGCAGGGCCCGCGCAGGACCACGTAGCGCTCTCCCCCGTCGTCCTCCCCGGCGACTGAGGACGACGTGCCGGCGTCGACGACCAGGACCTCGTCATCGGCGGAGGGCCGGTCGGCGAGCCGGAGCGTGGGGGTGATCTCGATCTCGTCGTCCGCTGCCCGGGCTGGCACAGCGAGCAGGGCGGCCATGGCGCGGGGGTCGGCGGACGCGAGGACAGTACGGGCGTGGCCGGCGGCGAACAGGGCGACGGCGGCCGCCACGGTCGACGTACCCTGCCCACCGCGAGCGCCGGTGATGGTGATCGTGCGGATGGTCATGCTGTCTCCTCTCGTGGACTCAACGGAAACCTCAACAGGGCAGGTCGGACCGGCTGTGAGGGCGGCCGGGCTTCCCCGACACCGACCGCCCCCGCTCGCCGGTGGGCCGGGTGGTTGTTCCCAACCGGCTCGGCCCAGGTCTCGGAACCGTCAACGTCGGAGCGGGACGGTCCCGCCGAGCACGTCGCTGACGGTGCCTGCATCTCGGCCCGGTGGCGCTCGGCCAGGTCTCGGGGGAGCCGGGCGAGATGGCGACGGGCCAGTGGCGGGACGCTGCGCCGCACGGCGAGCGTGTCTCCCTCCACGGCCGCCAGGTTGAAGACGACCAATCGGGAAACCGCCTTCACGACCGGAGCGTGACGCCCGGTGCCATCCCCCAGCCCGAGCTCCCGGGCCAACTGGCTGAGCTCAACGGAGAACCCCTCCGGCTGGCGGATGAGGCCCTCGGACAACCTCCGCAGGGTGAAGAGAGCCGTCGGCCCGAGAATGCACAACCAATACGCCTCCACGTACCCGCTGCGGGCGTCGAATCCGACCGCCTCCACCACGGGATCCCGAAGCGCGACCACCCGCACGCAGGTATGCCCTGCGAGCCAGGTGTTGGTGTCAGATGAGCAAGCGAGAAGCGTCATGCGAAACCTCCATTCTGTCTGTTACTACCTGACAGCCGTTGCTGTCAAGAACTTACTGACACAGGTTGTGAGAAGGAACGTGATTGACGCGTACGCGTCAAGACCAGAACGACATCTCAGGCGGCGGAGTCATCGTTCTCCTCCACCGAGGACGGCTCAGGAGCTTCCGACGCGTCAGGGTCGCGCCACCCGTAGGTAGCCAGGAAATCGACGTGGGCTCGCGCAGCTACGGTCAATCGACCCGGCGCTGCGTAGCGCAGGGATTCCTCCCCTGCGGCCAGGGCGAGAGCGAGAGCCGCCCGGTCCCGGTTGACCGTCGAGCTGGCAGCGTGGTTCTCCAGGGCGGCCCGATGATCCGGCCCGTAACTGTCCTGGACGGGCTCGATGCCCAGGAGATCACACGCCGTCCGTGCCTGGGCACTCTTGGCCGCGGCGAGAAACTGTTTCACCACCAAAGCTGCGGTGTCACCCCTGGGCAGCCGTCGCATCACCAGACCGGCCACGAATGCCAGACGGTCCCGCTCCTCTTGCCGGCGGCGCTTCGTCTCGTCCCGCTCGGCGGCCCGTTCCTCGGTTCGAGTCGGTGCCGCGCCCGGCGGGACCTCGACTCCGCTTTCTCCCCCCGGACGGTGCCGACCCGGATCGGTGCAGAGCAACACCACCTCCCCGGAGCGGGTGACATGGCCCACGTGGCAGGGTTCGCGCCGGTGCCGAGCCGGTTCCACGTCGATCTCGCCATGGCCACTCCCAATGGCCACCGGCTGGCGGGAGCGGCCACCGTAACGGGTCCACTGCTCGACGATTGCGATGCCTTCGGCCTCGAGCCCCTCCCTGGCGGCGGTCACCTTCGCCTCGGCTTCGATCCGGGCCGTCTCTCGCACGACCGCTCGCTCCAGGTCGCCTCGGCTCCACTCGTCTTCCAACAGCCCGTCGATCAGGTCGGGGTGTTCCTTGATGGCCAGCAGCGCAGTCGCCTCGGCCACCGTGACCTTCCCGTTCTCGATCTTGGTTTGCACCGTGCGCGGCAGTTCGAGGAGGGCCAAGCGTGCGCTGATGTGGCGGGCTGAGCGTCCGATCCGCCGCCCGATCTCGGCCAAGGGGAGCCCGAACTCGATGAGTTTGAAGTACCCCGACGCTTCCTCGATCGGAGTCAACGCGCAGCGAGCGACGTTCTCCGCCAACATGATTTCGATCCGCTCGGCGTCGGTCAGCTCCCGCACGGTGCAGGGCAGCTCGACCAGTCCAGCCTGTCGGGCGGCGAGGAGCCTGCGATGTCCGGCGACGACGACAAAGGTGCCATCGTCCGTGGGGGTGACAAGGAGCGGCTCAATCACCCCGACGCTGGCCACGCTGGCCGCCAGATCCCGGATCTCCGTTGTGCGCCGCCGCACATTGTCTTTGGCCGGCCTGATCTTCTCGATGGGGATGGTCTGGAGCATGGGGGGTCTCCTTCAGCCGTGCTCGTCGAGGAGCCGGCGACATTGGTCGGGCCACGAACCGGGCCCGTGGGCGATCACGACGAACCCGGCGCCGTTCAGACGGAGTTCCACGACAGCGGCGGTCCCGTCACTGGCGACGACGACGACCCGCCGTCCCTCGACCGCAGCCGACCGAGCGCGAGCGACGGCGAGGGCCAGGTTGACGGTTGTGGATTGACGGACCCCGCCCGCCGACACTCGGAAGCGCAGCCCAGTCCCTCGCCGGGAGTTCGCACCGGGGCTGCCGAAGAGACTCTGCTGGCCGAACACGCCGCCGTCACGTCGTCGATCCCGCAGGGAGCGGCAATTCTGTGTGATCGGGGCTCTCCTCGTGCCGGCTCCAAGAAGCCGGTCGGGGTTGGTGTTTGACGGCCCGTCCGCCCGCCGGGCCCTCAGATGCGAGGCGGGGCGACGCACGCTTCCGTTGAGGGCAGCTTCCGTTGAGTGGGTGTCCGTTGATATCGCCGTTGAGGTTCTCGTTGAGGGTGCTGGCGCAACGTCACACGTATTGCAGGCGGGCGATGGGTCTGAACCTACGAGGAGGCAACCATGTCAGGCATCCCGAGAAGCGGAAGAGGCCGGTTCATCACCCCGTGCCGCTACCTCACGGCACGCTGCCCCGGCGGATGCGAGTCGTGGCTGCATCCACGGGCCGTCGAAACACATGTCAACCTCGGTCGCTGCCGAGGCAAGCCCTGGGTCGACGATGTCGAGGACTCGGCACTCGTTCCCCAACCAGCCGCGGTCCTCTTCGGTGAGCGGCTACCAGCTGTCCACATCAGGCCGTTCGACATAACGCACGACACGGTGCTCCGCCTCAGGTCGGGCGAGCGCATGCGGTACGAAGTGCTGCAAGGCATCGTTGTCCGCTCGCCGCTCGAGGGCGTTCCCTCCCGGCGATGGGTTTACACCGTCATGGCGGCCGTGAAACACCTCGGACCCTAGGCCTTCGACAAGGCCTTGACCGCTGATGGCTATGACGAGCTTGAGCGCGAGCTGGGCGTAGATGACTGGCTGGTCGACTGTCCCGACTGCGGCGACACCGTCACGCGCTCCAAGATCAATCTCCACCGCGCCAGGAACACGCTCTGCCGTTGGAAGCGGGCCGGAGCTGAGGTTCGAGCGCTCTGGGACGCAGATTGGCGCGACCCGTTCACCGTGCCCGGCGCCCCCCTGAACTGGGAGGGCCTCCAAGCCAAGATCGCCTGGCGGCGGCGGACGCGCACCATCGAATTCCCGCGCTGGGTGTCTGTATTGCTCTCGCCCGGAACAGGGCCCATCAGCAACGTCCCCGAGCCGGGCCACCCGTTCAGGGCCACGACCTCCAGGAGCACACGTAGCTTCGGTGGACGGCAGGACTGACGAACCCTCAGGTCTTCGAGCCGGGAACCGAGCGGCATCCACTTGTGGAGGGCCCGGCGTGTTGAACAACAGGCGAGCCTTCCACGTCGGGCTCGCAATATATTCTATGTTTCATGAATCATGTATGATGTAGGTGTGGATGATGGCATCCGAGCAAGGTCCAAGCGTCTCTTTGGCAACAGCTACATGCTCGAGGTCTGCCTCACGTTGAGTCGGGTCACCGACCGAGCCACACTGTCCGAGTTAGTGGCCGAGAACGAGGTCAGCTCGGCCTCGCTCTACAGCGCCCCGCTCAAGCGGCTGCTGGCGCTGGGACTCCTCATCCCGACTGGCCGCGACGGCGATGACCACCGTGAGCGTTGGTACGCACCTGCGCCGTCCTCACTGTGGACGACCGCCGACGAAATCGGGGCCGGAAGATCGTGAGCCGCGTAGGCCAATCGCCTGGAATCGTTGATCTGCAGGCTCTGCCCGGCCTCAGCGCTGATGGCGAGCTTGTCCACGTTGATGTGGATGGCGACACATGGATCGCGGGTCTTTCGGTCGACGAGCACGAGCACTGCCGACGTGTCGAGTTAGGCCTCGGCGCGATCGTGGACCGTCGGTTGCTGCATGCGCTCTGGGCCTTGCCTGGGGGTGAGCCCGTCGAGCAATCAAGCCTGGCAGAGATCGATGCGACCACTCTCCGGCAACATGGCAAACTGCTTGTCGACCGTGTGGGCGGGCAACTGCTGCGGAGGTTCCGACCAGCAGGCTCGGTGGGGATCGCGATCGTGGCGGACCGCCGCGCCGAGGACGCTATCCAACGCCTGTCCCATGTTCCGCCGATATTTCCGCGACTCGCGGTCGCCGGAGAAGAACCGGGTGGTGAAGCGATCGGCTTAGCTCATCGGCGACGCGTTGGGCTCGCGGCTCTGCATTCAGGCCGATATGAGGTGAAGGTCGAACCGTCTCAACCGATCCTCGGCTCGCCGGCTGTATACCGGTGGTGGGTGGCCGAGTTGGCCTACGAGCGGTGGCTCTATGCCCACAGTGCCCATTGCAGGAGCTGAGCCTTCGGCTCGATCAGATCCGACATCTTCCCCATCGGGCCATAGCGGTCCACGGCTGCGGAGCAGAGCCGCGCAAAGGATCGACGCCGACCCTCAGGTGCGTCCCCCAGGATGTGCTCAGCGAGGAAGGCGAGGGTCGTGCGATTGTGGACTTCAGCCTGGTTCTCGAACTGGGGGTCAAGAAAACGGTCGATTCTGGCGCCATCGCAGCATGCGAAGCGGCAATCGAAGTTGATTGAGCTTGCGCCCCATCCGGCGATCTTCGCCGCCGTGAACCAGTCCAACAGGTCCCAGACAAACACCCGCGGTGTTCGATCCTTAGGATTGTGACGGGCTGCTGCGCCTTGAGGAACGAAATGCCGGTATGTGGCCCGTAGGCCGACGGATCCGTGTGCCGCGCCGAAAGCAACGGCCCCGATCGCACCGTGGTCGGACCTCAGCAGCGTGAGCTCTTGGGTACGGAGAAGGGCCAAGAGTCCGTCGAGCACCCCCGTGCCGCTCAGCGGATCGCCCTGGTGAGCAAGCACGAGCGCCACTGGCTGCCCGACATCTTGGAGACGATCGATGACCGTTCTAGCAGCCCGTCCGAGCCACCGGCTATCCACCGCGAGAAGCACCGTCGACCCGGGCGACGAGGCTCCCGCATTCCGCTCGGCGTCGATTGCCTGGGCAAGTGCGTCGCCTCCGCCATCCCATGGGACCCAGCGGCCGGGCGTGATGAGCCGGTCGGCACCGGCGTCGGCTTGTGCATCAAACCACGCCTTGGCGTCGATCCTAGGCGCGCCCTCCTCGTAACCGGCACCGTCGAACAGCAGTGAACCCGCCCAGTCCACCCCGAGCGCCTGCCGGGCTACGGAAGGACCGTTCGCTCCCCGCACAGTGACCCCGTCCGCCAACTCGGCGGCGGCGGCAATGAGCCCCGGCTTCGAGGCCGGCACATAGAAGGAGAACGACGTGCTGAGCGTCCTCGGAAGCGCTCGGGCGGCGACAGTCATGGCCGGCACCTCAACCAAACTCAACAAACGGACGAACCTTGGGGATGTGGCGACGCAGATCCCCCCAACCAAGCCGCCCATCCTTCTGGAGACGACCGATCACGAATGAGGGATGCACACCGTACTGACGAGCAGCAGCCAGGATCGCCGGCATCCTGGGCGGACTCGGGCCGACCGAGACTTCCTTCGGCAAGATCCATGACCCCGCCAAGTCGTTGGCGGCAACTTCGACGTCAGCCTCATCGTCGGACGCGACATCTTCGTCGAGATAAATGTCACCGGGAGCGATGTGGCCGAGCACAAGGTGCGCAAGTTCGTGAAGGAGCGTGAACACGAAACCATCCATCCGATCACCACGCGTCGATAAGCCGACGATCGGAGATCCATCGACGAACAGTACGACCCCATCGATTTTGCTGCTCTTCAAGGACTGTTCGATCACCAGTGCAACGCCGTACTCCGCCAGCCATCTCTGAAGGTTCGAGAGGTCATAGGGATCGCGGATCCTTCCGACCAGCGACACGCCCAACTCCGCCAGGTGTGCTGAGTCGAACGGCACCGTCCCTCGACCAGCGCCCAGTTTCCTCACCCGGGCAATCCACGCCACCTGCTCCGGGGTGAAGTCGATGGTCGCGTTCACCCGCCGCGCGGCAGCGGTGAATGATGGCTCCTCATGCGGCGCTCCGATCCCCACCAACTCGCAGACCGCAGCTTCGAGAACGTCCAGATCATCCGTCTCCGGTAGCCACCGGAGCTTCTGCAGCTCCCGGACCGGGACCAAAGTACGAAGACGGGCCCGGCGAGCGACGGCGGTCGTTCCTGCTTCCTGCGAGCGCACGAGGTGGAGTCGGTACGCCGCCTGCAAGTTCAACCACAACTCCGCGCTTGTGCCGAGCGCCATGCCGAAGACGAGGGCGGTCTCGGCCGTGATCTCCTTCTTGCCGTTGAGGATCTCCGACACCACTTGCACCGGGCGGCCAAGAATCTGCGCGAACTCGGCCTCTGACCAGCCGCGTTCCTCTAGCTCCTCACGGATGAACTCACCAGGAGGGAAAACCTCCGCTGGCGTGATCACGTCGTTGGCACTCAAGGAACTCCCTCCTCTCTAGTGGTGGTAGTCGGTAATCTCGACCACGATCACCAGCCGACCACCTTCGTCCTCCTCCATCCGGAAGATCAGGCGCCACTGTTTGTTGAGCCGTATCGACCGCTGACCGAGCCGGTCACCCGATAGCTTCTCGAAGTGCAACGACTTCAAGGCATAGAGATCACGTTCATCTTTGGCGGCAACCAACACCGCCATCCGCTTCCTGAATGCTGCTGTCACGTCCGGGCCGAACTGCCGGATCCGAAACCCTGGATCCGTGTAGAGGCGCCGTAGGTCGTCATCCTCGAACTCGACCCTCACGGTCTGGCTTCCTTACCTTCAACCTTGGGGTGAAGGACAGTATACCAGAATTTCTTCATGCCGGCGCAATACCCGAGAGTCCTGGGCGGGATGGGGTCCGGAGACGACGTTGGAACGACGTACACGCCTCGCACGCTCGGGAACGAAGGGCCGAGGTAACCGCTTCCAACCGACCCGTCGAAGGGCCTGGGCAGCCCCAGGCGAGAGGAATCGAAGCATCCCGCCACGGTCAGACGCGGAAAACCCGGCAGATCTCGGCGTGCCTGGCCGTTGCCCAAACGGGAAAGCCGATAAGGATCCCGTTGGGAGTCCGTTGGGAGCGGGAGATCCGAAAACCACCGTCACAACGCTGTAACTACAGACAGATCTTTTCGCAGGTCAGAGCCGGTTCCTCGGGAAACTCGCAGGTCAGGGAGACCCCGGCAACAGTTTCCGGCGTACAGGCCGGCTCGCCACCATTTATGCCTGTGACCTGCGGACATACAGTGATGTCGACCCTCGATGTCAGCGAAATGTCAGCGGAAGGAACCACGGAGCGTGTGCGTCGCTGACAGGCGGGTGCTCGCCGGTGACGAGCGGACCAGTTCGGCATCGGTCGCCCGCCGGATGCCGGCCGGCCGCAACTGCGGGAACTCAGCCGGCCAGTTCGGACACTGGCCTCAGGGTTGCCCCATCACCCTGGCGCGCGACACCACGAGTCGCACGACGGGATCGCCGAAAGCGCTCTGGCCGTGAAACAGAGGGAACCACCTGTCCACAAATTGAGAGTTATAATCCAATCTGTGGATACACGCCGGGGGGCCACACCCCCCCTCCTCCCCCTCCTCCGGTCCCGCCAGCAGGCCGCCATCCTCACTGCCGTGCTCGGCGAGCCGGAGGCGGAGTCACCGCTAGCCGCTCTGGCCGAGCGGCTCGGGATCCCTTACCCCTCAGTTCATCGCGAGATCGACCGGGCCGAGCGGGCGGGGCTGGTCAAGAGCCGGAAGCTGGGCAACGTCCGACTGGTGAAGGCCAACACGGCCAGCCCCTATTTCGCTGGACTGAGCGACGTCCTCACCAAGGCGTTCGGCCCGCCGACAGTGATCGGCCAGGCGCTCGCTGCGCTGGACGGCATCGACGAAGCGTTCATCTACGGGTCGTGGGCGGACCGCTTCGAAGGCAACGAAGGCGAGCGCCCGGTCGGTGACATCGATCTGCTCGTGCTAGGCGAGCCGGATCGTGACGCCTTGTTCCACGCCCTTGCTTCGGCCTCGGCCCGCCTCGGGCGCGAGGTCGAGGTCACCATCCGGCCCCCGTCCTGGCTCGACGAGGGCTCGGGGACCTTCCACCGGACGATCACCTCCCGCCCCCTCGTTCCCGTCGCCCTCCGGCGCGACGACCCTCAGCCGTAAAGGCCAAGCCCACCCGAGGCCAGAACGTCCTCAACTCCGCGCAGCGCGCGCTCGGCCGTCTCGACCGCCCAGCGGGCGTCGTCCTGCGTCTTCTCCGGCAGAGACGGATCGAAGTACTGCGACGCGTGCCGGCCCTGACGGAACCGTTGGAACAGCGGCTTTGCGTACTCCTTGACCGCGTCCCCGAACTGGGCCGCCACCGCGTCTTCCACTGCCATGTGCGACCCCTCTCCGCCCGTCGCCCGCAAGCCCTGCCGTAAAAGCAGGCACTCGGCGCCCATCCGGTAGACGTCGTAGGCATTGGCGAAGGCGCCTTCGTTGTCTTCGCCAACGAGCGCCGCGTTGGCCGTCGCCAGACGCTTCTTGGCCCGGTTCAGCAGGGCCCCGCAATCGGATTCCGGATCGGAGACCGCGATCGGCTCGATCCGGTTGCGCTCCATGAGGAACTGCATGGCGGTCCTGCCCACATCCCACCGCATGGCGCAAAGCTAGTCAGGCCAAGGAACGGGGGACGTCAACCACCTGTCGGTGGACCGGTTTCCTCAACCGTGTGCCGCAGGTTCGAATCCTGCCCGGGCCGGGACTGCCGAGGCAGGGACCCCGTGTTGGTGGCCAGGAGGAGATGCCCACTGGCGGCCACCAGGTTCCTTAGTGTGGCCACCACGGTGCCTAGCCGACCACGCCGGACTCGACCCACGCTCACCTGTCGTGGTACCGGCGGTAGGGGGCAGTCGCAGGGCGCCCTACGAAATTCGTCGACGGCGCGATTCGGGCGGGGCGGCGGCAGGATGTCGAGGATCCGTGATCGGTGTCGTCCCCGGTGGGAACGCGACGACGATGGTCACGCCATAACCGAAGGAGACGACGATGGAACGGCACGAGATCGACGCCGAACTGAACACGCCTGGTGCGCAGGAGCTGCTGGCGGCCACCTCGGCCGCGCACCTCGCGTACGTGGGGTCCGACGCGACGCCGCGGGTGATCCCGGTCGGGTTCTGGTGGACCGGGGAGGAGTTCGTGATCTCGACGGCCACCACCTCGCCGAAAGTCGCTGCGCTGTCGGCCCGTACGGACGTTGCGTTGGCCATCGACGCCGGCGATTCGCCCGGCGCCGCGCGGGCACTGTCGGTGCGCGGGCGGGCGGAGGTCGAGATCGTGGAGGGGGTGGTCGAGGAATACCTGATGGCCGCACGCAAGAACATGGACACCGAGGCGGCCGTAGCCTTCGAGGCGAACTGCCGGAGGATGTACCCGCAGATGGCTCGGATCGCGATCACGCCGTCTTGGGTGCGCTTCTACGACTTCGGCGCCGGCCGGATGCCGCGGTTCCTCAAGGATCTGGCCGACCAGGCGCAGAGCTAAGCGGAGGAGAACCCCATCGCGCGCACCCGGCGTTCTGGGGCAGGAGGCGAGTGTCCGTTGAGCGACGGACGCGGTCGTGATGCTGTCCTGCGCGACGTGGCTGTAGCCTCGGATCGGTGCACCGGATCTTCACGACCAGCGTCTCCGACGTCTATCCCCACTACGTGGCGAAGGTCGAGCGCAAGGGGCGTTCCAAGGCCGAGCTGGACCAGGTGATCGAGTGGCTCACCGGATACGACCGGCCCGCGTTGCAGGAGCGCCTCGAGGCGGGCACGACGTTTGAGGCGTTCTTCGCCGAGGCGCGGCTGAATCCGAACGCTTCGTCGATCACCGGGGTCGTGTGCGGCGTTCGGGTCGAGACCATCGACGATCCGCTGATGCAGAAGATCCGCTACCTCGACAAGCTGGTCGACGAACTCGCCAAGGGCAGACCGATCGAAAAGGTCCTGCGCGCCTAAACGACCCGCTGAGACGAGCGCCCGCACCGTCCCGGCGTTTCGGGAAGGTCGCCCCATGGACGATCATCCCGTGGGCGAGAGCCCTCTAGACAATGTTGCGAACAGAACGGTCGCTGCTGCGTCTACCAGTCCTGGGCGGCGAGTAGCAGCGCGGCGAGCGGCTCGAGCGTGGCCATGAGCTCGTCGAGCTCGCCCGGCTCGAGGCTTTCGTAGGGCTTCGCCGCGAGGTCGTCGGTGAGCGCCTCGACCCGCTGTTTGACAGCGCCACCCTGTTCACCGAGCCAACCGTCATCGCCGATCAGGCCGCGATCGCGCATTCCGTCGATTACGGCGGCGAGCTGCGCCGCCGGGAGGTGGTGGATGCGTCCGAACTTCTCCGCGGGCATGCCCATGTCGAGGGCGACCAGGACGTGAGCCTCGAGGCCGCCGACACCCTCAATCATCAGAGCTGCAATGTGTCCGTCGCCACGGTGCTCGCGCAGCAAGGAAGCGGCATGGGAGAGGCGGGCCACCACGTCATTGGGGATCGGGATCGCGCGCAGCGCGGCGTACATGGGCCGGCCCTCGAACGGTGCGCTGGTCGCGGCCTTGGTCAACAGTTCAGCGGCGCGGGCGAAGCCGGGAGAGTCGACGTGATCGCCGAGGATCCGCCTCAACGCCTTCACGCAGCCCGCCTGGCGAGCGGCGATCGCCGCTTCGGGTGTGGTGGTGCGCCACACCTTCGGAATGTGTCGGACCACCTCACCGGGAGCGAAGTTGTAGAAGAGCGCGTCCACCACCTCCGCTGTGGCGAGGCCCAGGGGCGCCGCCCGTCCGGCGAAGTAGGTGTCCCAGTAGTTGGTGAACCCGAGGGCGAACATCGCTTCGTTGGGTTCGTCGGCTGAGTAGGGGATGACACCGATCGGCTCGACTAGCTCGAACATCCGGCGTGCCATCGAGTTCACGGTGCACTCCTCCTGCTGCAGCCCCGGCGCCCTTAGCGGACACTCACGATCAGTTGGACGGGTGCGCGCAGCCAATCTCATCGCGGACGACGACTGAACGGTTCACGCGGTGCGCACTCCCGGCGGTAGGGGGCACCCGATGCGGGGATCTGTTCGCAGGTGGCCGTTGAGGTCGGTCGTCGTTCGTGCTGCGTTCTGCGCGGCAGGACACCGCTGGCGTGAACAGCCCCCTCGAACTCGGGCCGCATCAGTCCGCTTCCAGACCGGTCCCGGCTACGACGGGGTGCGGATGCGTTCCAGCTTGGTCCACCCGGTCCAGCCGCGCTCCTCGAGGAGGCGGAGCAGCGGCCGGGCGACCGGTACTGCGTTGACGAACACCTCGTCGAGCAGTGCTACCAGATCGTCGTCGAGAGCGAAGTCGGCGACCTGGTCCTCGCTCCAGTACTCGGCATCCTTCTCGAACATCGCCACGAGCCGGTCGGCCACTACAGGCAGGCGTGGATCACCGGCGGCCCAGTCGGCCGCCTCGACGAGGTCGAAGTAGATCGCGATGACGGCAGGGTCCTCGATCTGACCGCGCTTGAGCGCCATCAGCGCCGGCATCTGGGCGGGGATCTGCGCGGCCACGAGGATCCAGGCGTCGCGCTCCATCTGGATCGCCCGCTCCGGCACGTCGAGCTCGCGGAGCCGGTCGAGGTAGGCCACCGCTTCGGGTGGCAGGGCCAGGCTGTCGCCGGCTGCCAGCTCGGCGACACGTTCCTGATGGCACTGGCGCTCCTGGATCTCGGCGCGCAGCCGGCGATCGATGTCCTCGATGGCTGCGGCGAACTCCTCCTCATCGGCCGCAAGCAATTCGTGCACACGCGACAGCGGCACGCCGGCGTCGGCCAGCGTCCTGATCCGGATCAGCTCGACCACGGCTGCCGCGTCGTAGCGCCGGTACCCCGACTGGTCGCGTTCGGGCTCAGGCAGCAAACCCTTGGCGTGATAGTGGCGAACCGCGCGCACGGTCACGCCGGCATAGGCCGCGAGCTGGCTGATCGTCAGCATGTCAGACCGCTGTTCATCGAGTCAGTGTGCCGGGCGGTTCAGGCCAGCTTGCGGTGATACGTGCGCACGCCGAGCGCGTAGGCGACGACCAGGAGGCCGACGCACCAGGCGAGGGCGGTCCACAAGTCGTTGCCGAGCGGCCGTTCGGCATACAGGTTGCGGAGCGTGTTCACGATCGAGGTGACCGGCTGGTGCTCGGCGAACCACTTCACTGGGCCGGGCATGCCGGCGGTGGGCACGAACGCCGAGCTGACGAAGGGCAGGAACAACAGCGGATAGGCGAACGCTCCCGCGCCGTCGGGCGACTTCGCGACGAGCCCGGCGCTCACTGCCAGCCAGGTGAGCGCCAGTGTGAACAGCACCAAGATGCCGAGCACCTCGAGCCAGGCGACGACGCCGGCTCCTGAGCGGAAACCGATCGCTACGGCGACGACGACGACCAGGACGAGCGAGACCAGGTTGGCGATCACGGAGGTGATCACGTGCCCCCACAGGACGGCCGAGCGGGCGATCGGCATCGACTGGAACCGCTCGAAGATCCCACTGGAGATGTCGGTGAAGAGCCTCAACGCCGTGTAGGCGACCCCCGACGCGACCGTGATCAGCAAGATCCCAGGCAGGAGGTAGTTGACGTACGTGACGCCGCCCGTGTCGATCGCCCCGCCGAAGACGTACACGAACATCAGCAGCATCACGATCGGTGTGATCGCGGTGGTGATGATCGTGTCCGGGCTGCGCAGGATGTGACGCAGGGAGCGGCCCAAGAGCGTGGTGGTGTCGTGGAGAGAGTGAGTCATCGTCAAACCTCAGTTGTCGGTGGCGACCGCGGCGGCCGCGATGTCGTTCAGGGCGCTTCCCGAAGCGGCGCGACGGCCGACGAGGGCAAGGAAGATGTCTTCGAGGCTCGGCTGCTTCTCGACGTACTCGACCTGGGCCGGCGGCATCAGGGCCTTGAGCTCGGCGAGCGTGCCGTTGACGAGGATCCGGCCCTCGTGGAGGATCGCGATCCGGTCGGCGAGGTGTTCGGCTTCGTCGAGGTACTGCGTGGTGAGCAGGACCGTGGTGCCGCCGTGGGCGAGCTCGCGGACGGACTGCCACACCTCGAGGCGGGCGTGTGGGTCGAGGCCGGTGGTCGGCTCGTCGAGGAAGATCACCGGCGGGTTCCCGATCAGGCTCATCGCGATGTCGAGACGGCGGCGCATGCCGCCCGAGTAGGTCGCAACCCTCCGTCCCCCGACGTCGGTGAGCGAGAAGCGGTCGAGCTGCTTGTCGGCGATCCAGCCCGGATGGTCGAGGTGTCGCAGCTTGGCGATCAAAACGAGGTTCTCGCGGCCGGTAAGGATCTCGTCGACCGCTGCGAACTGGCCGGTAAGGCTGATCGACTCGCGCACGTCGGTGGCCTGCGTGGCGACGTCGAACCCGTTCACCACGGCGCTGCCGGCGTCAGCCTTGAGCAGCGTGGAGAGGATCTTCACGACGGTGGTCTTGCCGGCTCCGTTGGAACCGAGCACAGCGAAGATGCTGCCCCGCGCAATGTCGAGGTCGACGCCGCGCAGCACCTCGAGATCGCCGAACGACTTCATCAAGCCGGCGATCCGGATGACTGGTGTTGTGGTCATGAGACCACCTTGAAGGGTTGACCTCGCGTCAAGGTCAACCCCCAATTCGAGAGAACGCGTCTACGACGAAGCCCAAAACCCTCGTCAGCTACATCGACGACACCGTCCTACCGGCTCCAGATAAGTGCCGTTTGGCCGCGGGATCAACAGGCTCTCCCTTCGCGCGATTCGTCACGGAGCGTGAGGAGGTGGCCGTGACTGGGCAGTCACTGTTGGCCGCCAGCGGGCATTTCCTGCTGGCCGCCCACAACCCCGCTTCATCGCGACGGGCCCCCGAGGCCAACTCCCGGGGGTTCGATGTCAGCGAAATGTCAGCGAGAGTCGGGAAAACGACCGCTCACTGTGAGAAGTAGTGATAAGCCTCGTCACATCAACGTTGATCTATAAGCCCTCGTAGAAGCCCCTTTCGATGAGCATGGCCAAGCAACGAGAACCTACGGAAGGTGGCCATTTTGGGCACCGGACACTTTCCGGCGTACAGGCCGGCTCGCCACCACTACCGCTGACCTGCGGAAATGCACCGAATTGGACAGTACCCAGGACCTACTGTGGGACAAGGGACAAGAACCGTTCTCCGGCTAGGCCTTTCCACCGAATCGACGGTCCGACGGGAGAGGCGCGCCACGACCGTTCGAGCGCAGGCTGATCGGCGGGCGGGTCGACATCTTCGCCGCGGAAATCCTCGTCCAGACGGGCGCAGAGCCGCCGCAGGTACTCATCGACGTCCGCCACCGACACCCGGGGCTGACGATCCACGGAGTCGAGATGCGCTGCCTGTGGGAACGACAGGCGGGCGGCGGCGGCGAAGGCGGGGCCGTGGACGACCCAGAGGGGGTCCGAGCCGGCGGCCCGCTTGGCATAATCACCGACGGTGAGCGCGAACGGGGAGTCGTCTCCGGCGAAGGCAACGATTCCGGCACGAGGGTCGACAGCCACGATGAACGCCCCCAGCCCGGAGGCGATCTCCTCGCAGATGGCCTGGAACGACCGGTTCTCCGAGGTAGCGGTGGACGAGGCGGGCGTACTCCGCGTCCCCGCCCGGCATCCGGCGCGGCAGCCACGCGTAACGGAGGAGGGCTGCCGCGTCGAACGCCCCCGTCACCGCCCCGCCTCTGGTGAGCTCGCCGTCCGAGCGGGCACCACGAGGAGGTGGTCGCCCGTCACCCATGGTGTCTCCAGCGGTGTCCCGTCGGACAGGGCCACCAGGACCCTGTCCCGCCGGGCGGCGCGGGCCCCTGCGATGTCCGGGTCGTAGGCCCGGACGGCCAGGAGGGCCGCCAGGTGACAGGTCCGAGTTATCCGCTCTACGGTCCACTCACCGTCATCGTCGTCGCCTCCCGCGGCGTCGCGAACTGCGTCGGCGACGCGAGCCAGCACCGCCGAGAGCCGAGTCGGCCCGTCCAGCTCGGCGAGCGCCCCCTCGGCCAGATCCCTTGTGGCATCGTCGAACACCGCCTCCCGGCTGAGATCAGCCAGATCGGGCGCATCCACGACCGCGCCAAGGTGGTCGGCCCGAACCTGAGGCTCTGCCAGTTCATCGAGGAGCCGGTCCACATCGCCAAGGACCACGTCCGCCGGGCCTGACATCTGCGTGAAGAAGTGTCGCAACGGGCCGGCGGCCCCAGCGACGGGAAGGCGGAGCAGTGGGAGGAGCAACCCCCGCTCGATGTCGACCCGCACCACGTCCGCCGGCGGCCGCGCCAGCAGGTCATCCTGAGCGTCGCGGAACTCGCCCCGGATCGTCACCAGACGCGTGTGTAGCGCCTGATGGCGACGCTCGCAGTCCTTTACGACCGCGATCAGGTGGGTGGCCCGCTCCCGGAGTCGAGCCTCGGTGGCGGCATCGCGGTTCTCGGCGATATTGGCCAGGATGTGACGCTCGGACCGGTACCGGGCGAGCACGTGATCGAGCGCCGCCTCGATGATGCCCGGCACCCGCTCGGCCCAGTCGACGTCGGCGACGTTCAGCCGGGTATTGGCCACCTCGCGCCGCAGTGCTTCGGCATAGCGGATGGTCAGGTAGCGAGCGGCCTGGGCGGTCGCCACCGCTTCATCGAGAAGGCCGCGATCGATCAGGTTCTGCAGCTTCGCCTCGGCCGCCACCTGCGCCGATTCGACGTCGGTGTCGAGTGCTCCCACCAAAACGTTGATCGCCTCGTCCGATGCCCGCAGGCAGACATCGGATCGGGCGGCGGGGTGCTCGGTCAGGAGCTTGAACGGCCAGGCGAAAGCCTGATAGCCGTCGTCGGTCCATCGGCCGTATACGGCGCCGAAGCCGTCACCGGCGCTGGGGCGCCCCCAACCCCGGCACCTGATGCTCCGTCTGGGCGGCGACGACGGCAATGACATCCTCGTAGGGAACGCCGGCAGCAAAATCCATGCGGGTGGCCACCGTGTCGATCGCCACGAAGGCGAGCTCCCAGCAGTTCAGCCCTGCCCAGGGCTCCCCACCGCGACGGACCTTGTTCGCCTCGAGATCGTGCAGAGGGGCGGTGCACGCCACCGCTTTCACGCGCCGGGTGAGGGAACCGGCGGCTGCTTCGCCAGCGAAGCCACCGAGCTGGGAACGTGCAGAACCGCGGGCAGGTCGACGCCGTCGACCTCCGGCAGATCGAAGGCGACCGCAGGGTTCCCGGGCTGTGCCGTGGGACTGCTCATGGTCCGCACCAGAGCCTGACTCGACGAGTGTCTCTCACACCACGAACGGTACCCAAGAGGTGTGACACCTCGGGCCCGGAATTGCGTCGCGGTCAGCGCCTCGACAGCAGCGTTCGGTGGTTTCCTCCGCCGGCGTATCCTTGGCTTCTTGGGTGACGACACGCAGAACCGTGGCACGCAACCACCCAGCGAGGTTGAGCCATCTCAAGATGCCGATCTCGAGGCCATCGCGCGCACCGTCGCAGCGAGGCCCTTGCGGTCGCTGAACGAACTCGCTCTCGACGTGTGGGAGTCGGACGAGGAGCTTGACGCCTTCCTGACGGACCTCCGGGCCTCCCGAGAATCTGGACTCGCCTGACGCCTCGTGCGCCTTGTCATCGACACCGACGTGGCGTCAGCCATTCACAAGTGCCGGGCCCCCTCGGGCTCACTCTCTTCTGCGTCGCTCCTCATCGGCGACGGCGGCATGGAGAGCCTGGCCTTCTTGGTCATCCTCCTCATGGCGGGGCCAGTCGGCGAAGCGGGAGCGCAGCCCGGATACCGCATCGCCGTCAAGGCCGTAGTCGACGAACGCCTCGGGGCCGAACCGGTCGAGCTGGTGCATGGCGTACGCGAAGTCGAGCACCCGTAGGCCAGGGTCGCGAGTAAAGGCGAGACGCAGCAGTTCGGCCCGGCTGTAGCCATAGCCAATGGCGGCGGCGACGTCGATAAAGTCTCGGGCAGCGCCGCGGCCAACCATGGCGTTGACCTTGGAGTTCACTGCGTCGTCCAGGTGGAGCACGGGACCGACCTGGAGTTCGACCGGTGGCCACCGACGCCAGTCACGGGCCAAGTCGAGCTGCATGGAGTCGTCACCGCGGCTGACCACCATCTGGGAGAACTCCCCCTGGTTCAGTTCCGGGGGACGGGTGATCAGAACCTGATAACCGGCGGCTTCCAGAGCCGCCTGGACAGCGGCGGTCACAGCTCCAGGCCCGCCCACGTCGTTGCTGAACAGGTCGACGTCCCTCGTCGGGCGTTGCACGATGCCGTGCGCGACGAGGCGTTCCCGCCAGCCAGCGCAAACCCTTGCGGGCCGGCCACATCCAGCGCGATACGGGCTACCTCCGCCTGGAACGGATCGATGGCCACCTACGGCCGGGGCACGTCCGGGCCGGCTCCCTGGGCACGAAGAACGGGGTGGCGTGTCTCCCACGCCGCGCGTACTTGGCGGGGGAGGTACAACGTTGGCCACGCCTCGATCAGCGCATCCCGGTTGAGCCAAGCCTCGAAGTCTTCGTCCTTCCACGCCTCGATGATCACGACCTCGTACAACACCGAGCGGCGGCGAGCGTCAGCCAGGTCGTACTCCGCCTGCGCCGAGGCGTCGAGATGGAGCGGCAGTCGGACCTTCCCCTTCACGGGAGCACGCAGTGCGTCGAGATCAGACGCAACGTGAATCGTTCGGTACGGGGCGTACCAGCCGCCACGCGGCCCGAACTCCGGTCTTGCGCTCACGACACCATCATGCAGCATCGGCCCATCTGGGGCGCCCGGCCCCTTGCCGGGACCACATGGGGACCACGAGAGCGCCACAACCGAACCCAGCGGTCCACAAATGACAACAATGTCTTTCCGCAGGTCAAGAGCTGAATCAGCCCGTTTCCGCAAGTCAGCGACGAGCGCCTGACATTGTCCGGCAGATCGGCCGACTCGCCACCACCCGCTCTGACCAGCACAAACGCTTCGTTTCCGACGTGGACCGATAATGTACTGTCCGACAAGGGCTGCGAGTCCTTGCCCACGCTGCAGCTCCCGCCGGATTGGCGCCACCACGGGGGCCTCGGGACCACATGGGACCACACAAGGTTTGCCTAGGTTGAACGATCGCCCTTTGCGCGCCGCTCGTCGAGCTCGACATGACGGCGATCGACGACGGAAGCGGGTGCCCGACTACGAGCCACTCCCTTGCGCGACGCTCCTCCTCCGCGACGGCGGCATGGAGCACCTGGCCTTGCTGGTCGTCCTCCGCGTGGCGGGGCCAGTCGGTAGGTGACAGAGTTCGGACACCGCGTCGCTGTCACCATTGCCATTGGCGGGCCCGACCCGGGCTGTCTGCGGTAAACCGGTGAGCGCGGTCGAGTGCCCTGACTGCGGCAGCGAGATGGTTCTGCGGACAGCTCGCCGAGGTCAGTCAGGACGCCGGAGGCCAGTTTTGGGGCTGCTCGCAGTACCCGCGGCGCAAGGGTCGCAGCCAGGTCCAAGACCAGCCCGGCTTCAGTGGCGCTGAGGGGTCGAGTCAGTCTGCGTCAGGAGCCCGAGGGCAGCGGACTACTGCACCTGATACCCGACCCGGCCCTCGCCACGAGTTACCCGCGGACCGCTCCGGTGACCACGTAGACGCGTACCCACGCTGGGCGCAAGCCCATGCGGGTTCAAGCCCCGCTGCTTCTGACGAGAGCCCGCCGAGCGCCGGGTCACTCCACCGTCAGCGAGGCATACATCCCCTGGCGGTAGTGGGCCGGGACGTTACAGATTACGACGTAGTTGCCGGCGGCGAGGTCGACGGTCAGATTGGGACGGGCGCCGCTGGCGATGTCCTCGATCTCATAGACGGGGGCGAAGCTGTCGCCCTCGGCGACGTCGCCGTCGGCGCCGGTCGGCAAGGCATCGGCGGCCAAGTCGGTCCTGAAGACCACGAACTCGTGGATCGACGGGCCCTTGTTCTCGACCGCGAACCTGACTTCCCGGGCGGCCACGGAGGTCGTGGCCAGCTCGATCTTGAAGTCGCTCAGGGTCACCTGGACCGTCTCCGCCGTCTTGCCGGCCACGGTGATGTCGTCGTCGTCTCCGCAACCGGCCAGGCCAGCCACCATCCCGGCAGCGACGGCGGCGGCCGTCCACAGCCGGAACGCGGGCACGCTCGTGATCAGCGACATCGCTTCTCCGATCCGATGCTGCCAGGGGAAAGAGCTCTCTTCCCAGAGATCACAGCGTCGGCGTTCAGGCTGACGACGGCCTGAAGCGGGCTTGTTGGTCGGCTGATTTTCTGCCCGGCGCCCCGAGCCGGATCATGCGCTCTCGGTCCTGTTGTATCCGACACCGGCTGCCGTTGGTCGCGCTCAATAAGAAGGGCTTCGTCGACTTCCGACAGGACCGCCTCAAGCTCTTCGAGCCGCCGGAATGAACGCCCGGGACCACATCGGGACCACACAAGAGCCACGAGCAGTGCTGAGCGTCCACAAATGACAACAATCTATTTCCGCTGCTCAGCGGCCAAATCGGCCCGTTTCCGCAGGTCAGCGAAGTGCGCCTGACTGTCTCCGGCGTACAGGCCGGCTCACCACCATCATGCCCCTGACCTGCGGAAACGCAGATCGGGGGCACTTTTTGGTCGCATTTTGGTCGCAGCCGGACGAGCCGCGCGGTGTGCTCCTCTCGGAATCCCCTCAATCACTCCGGCCCGACCGCTCCCTGCTCCTCGGCGTCCGCGGCCACCTCAGCCTCCCAGCCGGCCCGTTGTGCGTTGACTAACTTGGTCAGCCAGGTGTCCAACAAGTCGCCAGGTTGACCGTCCTCAGGGACGAGCAATAGGTTCTCGCACTCCCCGAAGACGAGAAGGACGTTGTTCCGGTTCGCCATGATCTCCGCGAGTGCCTGGAGGCGGTCGTCAGCTGGCGGTAGGTCGCGTACGACCTGGGCGGTGGCTTCCAACCCCTTTGCATTGCTCGCCGCCTGTTCATCGGGGAGGGGATCATCGGGCCAAAAGGGATGTCGGCGCCGCTCCGCGACCTCCTCGAGGTACCGGGCAAGCTCGTCTCGTGCCTGGGCTGCGTCGGGTATTGGCGGGAGCGGGCGCCAGCGACACGAGATCTGCGCCGCGATTTCTGAGAAGAGCCCGGCAGTTTCGGCGGTGACCTCCTCGGCGTAGTTCCCAACAGACGGCGGCGGCTCCGGCACCGCTCCGAGCGTCGGACGGCTCGGATCGGTGGCTCGGGCAAAGACGGCGGCCGCCGCTGCCACGCCAGCGGCAACGCTGGGGTCCGCTTCCTCCAACCACCGCCGCCATGGCACTGGGGGCGTCTCGGGCGTTTCGATCCACCATCGGTAGTGCCGATGCACGGCGTCGGGACTGTTCTTGCTCGATTGGAGCAGCACCCGCTCGACGCCCTCATAAAAGCGCCAGCGATAGGTCGGCGGGACGGCGCCTCTGGCCTCGCCACGTAGGGCTCGTTCGAAACTCGCAAGCCAGGAGCGGTAGGCGTCGCTGCTAGCCATATTCGTCACCGTCCGAAGCACTCGAGTTTTGGCGTTCACCCATGTGTCAGTGTCAGGACTTTCGGCGCGCTCGACGCGAATCGAAAAGCTCATCCCACGCGGCTTCATCGGGTCCGAGCTCATTGGCGTCGAGTTCCCGCTGCCCGACGTGGGGACCCAAGGTGTCCGAAACGTCTACCAGCCGCTCATCGTCCCACTGCGCCACGTCGAGGGTGGTCTCGATGTCGATCCCTTTGTGTGACGGCCGCTCGTCGAATCGCACGAACAGTTCGACGGAGACACCGTGAGCAAAGGGGGCCACTGTTAAGGAGGTAGACAGGCCAGGAACGTTCACAGTTCTCATCGAGAGAAAATGCGCACGGAATCGATTGATCCAACAGAACTTCGATCACGTCGTCGTCGCTTCCGACGATGACCTCTTCCAGCTCTCGAATTGTGAGTGGGAGACTCTGCGCGACACGACGCGGCTGATCTTCGCCTCGCGAGGCTGCCTCATCTGCGATGCGAGTTCGTATGCAACGGATACACCAAGGTTCTCCTTCGATAGCGAGGTGTCGTCAACCCACCGCTGCATTCGGGGATCGAAAGAATTCCTGCGCCCCGCGACATGATGTTGTCGCACGCGCCTCGGCCTGCACTGCCTGTGATCTGGCTGCCCTGCATGATGCGGCCGATCGTTCTGACCTCGGCCAATGAGATTTCAGCGTCTTGATCAGCGGACCAACCGGGGAAAAGGTCCTCATCGAGGCCGTACGGGATGGCATCGATCGCCTCCTGGATGAATTCGTTGAGCAGGCTCGCCAGACCCGATGCTCCCGAGTTCCAGTCGATCATTCCTTCCCCAAGTCGCACTGGATGCGGCCGGCCGGCGCGCCAGTCGGCTGACCAGATCGCGTAGCGCACGCGCCCGCCACCAGGTCGCTGCTGGTGCTCCACGATTTTCGCTATCGGGAACGATCGTGTGACCGGTCGGCTTCGCCACCCGACGCGCCGGATGGCCCAACCTACGGTGAAGGGTGAGACTGCGATCACGCCCTGTCCGCTGAAGGTGGCGTCGAGGTGCACGGCGACAGAAAGGACGGGTACCTCGAAAGGGACGAGTCCGATCGGCTCGCCGCCTAGCCGCAGGTAATCGCTCAATTCCACTCCCGCCGTTCGACCCGGTTGGTTCGAGCGTCCGGGTCGAGGCTGAAGAGCGCCCTGCCGGTAGCTGAGCGGTCGCTGATACTCCGAACCGAAGCCTGCCGAACTTCCCGCGGCGGTTCGTCCCGCCGGCCTTCTCGCGTTATGACTCCAGGTCAGCGATTTCCGGCGTGCCTGCGCCGCTTCCGATCATCACCGAGTCCACTGCCTGCCGGGTGAGGTCTTCGTCGTCGGGCCAGAGGTGCCCGTAGGGGTCGAGGGTCTCGACGGCGCTCTTGTGACCGAGGCGGGCCTGGACGACCTTCACCGAAGATCCCCGGCTGATCAGCAGGGAGGCATAGAAATGGCGGAGGTCGTGGAAGGTGAGGCCGTCGGGGATGCCAGCGCGCCGGGTGGCCGGCCGCCAGACGTTGGCTGAGAACCACGTTCGGCTCAGGGGGCTGTCGGCCTTGTTGGTGAAAATCAGTGGTTCGTCCCGGCGGGTGACGGCGCGCAGGGCACGAGCAGTCGGGTACTCCTGCATGTGGCGGGCCAGAGCGTGGACGACGAAGTCGCCGACGGGGACACGGCGGTCGCTGGATGCCGTCTTGGGTGGGGCCAGAAACGGCGGCTGCTTCGGCAGGAGCATGAGCTGCTGCTCTACGTGGATCGTCCGCCGTAGAAAGTCGATGTGGGGCACGGTGATGCCGAAGGCCTCGCCTTGGCGTAGACCGGCGCCGGCGCCGAGCGCCACCAGTCCCCGGTAGCGCGGGTCGATCGCCTCCAGCAGGGCCTCGACCTGGTCCACCGTCATCGGGGACACCCGTGGTTTCTCAATCTTGGGCAGGCGGGCATCGACGCAAGGGGACTTGGCGATGAGTCCATCTCGCACCGCCATGCGGAAGATCGCCGACAAGTACCGGTAAATAACCGTGACCGTCGCCGGGGCGAGGATCCCGCTGCGCTCCTTGACCCAGGCCTGGATCTCGCTCGGCCGGATCGAGCCGATCGCCCGGTCACCGAACTGGGAGACGATGTGGCGGCGAAGATGCGTCTCGACCTGGACGGCCGTCGAAGGACGATGGACCTGGGATCGCTGCCACTCCTCGGCGACCTCGCTCAAGAGCCGGCGGGCCAACGCGGGATCGACCCAGCCACCCCGGAGCTTGTCGGCCTCGATGGTGGTGAGGAAGCGTTCGGCGTCCACCCGACGCTCGAAGTTCTTGACGCGCTCACGCCCCGTGGGGTCGCGGTAGCGGGCCCGCCAGTACACGGACTTCTTGCCGGTCCGCTTCCCTCCCGCTTCTCGATATGCGCCATCGGCCATACCCCCTGGCGGAGCCCCAGATCCGCTGACGCCCGAGCCTATCGGCCGGGACCAGTCACCGCCCCCGGCCCGCTCGCCGCAGCGGCGGCGAACCCTGGGGAGCAGCTGCGCGTTCAAGCCACGCTTCGACATCCCGGCTGCGGTAGCGGACGTGGCGACCGACCCGCAGGCCGACGGGGCCAAGCCCTCGGTGTCGCCACTGGTAGATCGTGCCGACGGGGACCTGCAGGTAAGCCGCCACCTGCCCGATCGTCCACAGACGATCTCGGTCCAGGTGTGCATCCGCCGGCAGATCTCCCGCCTTGGACACGGATTGGCTGCCCCGGTGCGGCGAAGCGTTCACAGCTCGATGGCGCAGCCGGGGCCGACGCCGTCGAGATGGCTGCCGAGGAGCTGCTCGAGGGCGTCGCCGACGGCGATCGGATCCCGCCGTGGCGCTTGGTCGTCGGCGCCCGCCGTCGGAACGTCGCCTATCGGCGGATCGAGACCATGCCGATGAGCCGGGACGTCGCCGGGCTCGGCGAGCCGGGAGTAGATCTCGCCGCAATCGTCGACTCGGACGACGAGGGTGACCTCGTGGCCGTAGCGGATGACCTGCAGGGAGCCAAGGGTCTCGGTACCGCCGGAGAGGAGCCCGCCGGAGTCGACATGGGGCGACAGGGCCGGCCCTGGGCGGACCTGCCATCCCCGGTCGGAGAGGAGGCGTTGACCGACCAATCGGGATGAATCCCGGCGTCTCTCTCAAGCATGCGGAGGATTTCACCGAGGCATGAGGAAACGTGCTCCATCCCCCTGCTAAGGAGAAGTTAAGTGAGCGAGAGCAATACGCCGGTTCCGGTGGCGGAGCGGCAGACCGTCCAAGCGGTCAGTCGCCCGGCTGTCGTGATCCCCCAAGTGCCGATCATGTCGAAGCAGACGTACTCGTCGGCGATGAGCTACGTCGGGTTCACCCGCCGCATGACGGCGTGGGTCCGCAAGACTGGGACCACTCCCGTCAAGGCGGCACTCGCCTGGACAGCCGGCCTGACCGCCGCCGCGGCGATGTACGGCGTCATTACGGTCTGGTACTTCTTCACAGTCGTGCTCTTCGGCTTCTTCACGATCCCCTTCCGGCTCATCCGCCGGGGCCACCGCAAGCAGGAGCACCTGCAGAAGACGCAGCTCGCCACCATGCAGGCGATGCTTGTGACTCAGCAGCAATCGATGATGGAGAACCGCGACCGCGGCCTGTAAGTCGTTGGGGGGCTCCCACCTGCGGGGCCCCCAAACTTCATCCAGGCTTCGTACACTGGAGCCAGGCGCCCGGGTGGCGCCTGCGCCGGACGGCCGGGTGCCCGAGGCGTGACCGCAGGATCGGGAAGCGAGCTGACCCGGGAGCAGGTCGTCGGCCTGCTCGTGGAGCCGCTCATGGCTCAGTCCGTCGTCCTCGCCGCCGGGCCTCGCATGTTCGAGACCAGCGGCGGCGCCGTCGTCAACATCGCCAACGCCCTCCGGGACGCCATGGTCCGCCGGGTGGCGCTGAACAGGTACCGGCGGCGGACGGCGTGACACGAGCGTGACACGAAACCGGTCGCAGACATTCGGTTCCTGACCTGCTGTAACCACGACCCCACCACGTATATGCGCTGGTCAGCCATGGTTACAGGCCAGGTCAGAGGCTCGCCGGACGGGCCCGGGACACGCTTTCGATTCGGACGCCCCGGGAAGCACGCCGCCTCGGACGCCGGAACCGTCGGTATCCGCGCGACGCTCTGGCTCCGGCACCTGACCCTCAGTTCCGGCACCTCGGTGACAGCCCCCGACTTACGGAGCCGGTCAGTTTGCCTTGTAGGGTCCGCACCGGTGTCGACTCTGGCGTGGATCGTCGTGTCCGGTTCGCTGATGAGCGCTCTGGCGCTGGTGGGGAGCGTCACGCTGGTGCTGCCCGAGCGGGTGCTCGATCGGCTGGTCCTGCCGCTGGTGGCGCTGGCGGCCGGATCCCTGCTCGGTGGTGCCCTGTTCCACATGCTGCCCGAGTCGGTGGACGAGCTCGGCAACGAGCTCGTCGTGTATGGCTGGCTCACCGCGGGGTTGTTCTCGTTCTTCGTGCTCGAGCAGTTCCTGCACTGGCACCACTGCCACCGCCCCGTCGGCGCCCACCGCCCGCTGGGGTACCTGATCCTGCTCGCTGACGGCGTCCACAACTTCGTCGGCGGCCTCGCCGTCGGCAGCGCCTTCGTGGTCGAGACGCACCTCGGCATCGTGACGTGGCTGGTGGCCGCCGCCCACGAGATCCCCCAGGAGCTCGGCGATTTCGGGATCCTCGTGCACAGCGGCTGGAACGCTCGCCGAGCCCTTACGTTCAACGTCGTCTCGGCGCTCACGTTCCTGGCCGGTAGCCTCGTTGCCTACGGTCTCGCCGGCCGGGTCGACGTCGCCTACCTCGTCCCGTTCGCGGCGGGGAACTTCATTTACATCGCCACCGCCGACCTGCTCCCTGAACTCAGCCGCAGCATCGACTGGCGCGACGAACTGACCCACACCGTCGGCTTCGCCCTCGGTCTGACCATGCTCTACCTCGTGGCGTCGGCAGCCTGAACTCTTCCCCCGAGATCGGCCGAACTGCGGGCGCCTCCTGGGAGGCAAGCCGCTGCCCGCGTCCAGCTGGATCTTCATCCTCCGGTCCCCGCGGCCCGGAGCACCTACTCGTCGGGTGCCGCCAGTTGCAGCCACTCGTAGAAGCGGCTGGTGTCCCCCTCGAACGAGTAGACGGCGCGGTCCACGCCCGGGGACTGCGTGGCGGTGCGGTCGAGCTGCGCCAGGAGGGACTGGGATCCGCACGACGACGAGGCGTTGGGGATCAGCGCCGAAAAGTCCTCGAAGTCGACGCGGGCGACGCCGTCGGTCCGGGCCGAGATGAGCATCCCCGCCGTCTGGTCGGAGAACCAGCTCGTGTACCCACTGTCGCGCTCGGCGGCGGTCGGCCCCGCCAGGAGCGCGGTCATGGTGGCGGCAAGGACGTTGGGGCCCTCCACCGTCCGCGGGGCGGCGGCCACGAGGCCGCAGTCAGGATCGCCCGTCTGCGGGGTGGTGAGGAAGACCTTGACCTCGGTGCGGAACGCGGTGGTCGAAGGAGGGGCGGCCGTGGTGGTCGTCGTCGTGGCGTCCTCGTCGCTGTCGCCGCAGGCGAGCGTGGCGGCGAACAGGGCCATCGCCAGCCCTCCCATCGCCACCCGGTTGATTGTTGTCCTTGCGTTCATCTGCCACCTCCCATCGGTATGCCGCCGTGGCCAATCGGTCCGCCATTGGAAACGCCGCCGGCGAAGCAGCTCGGGCGGCGGTAATGCTGCTCGTGGTAGTAGGTGACGAGCCGATCGACGAGCCGCTCGGGGTCGTCGTCGACGAGGACGACGGCTCCGGTCTGCTTGTCGATCCGGTCGAGGAGCTCGGGGACGGCGTCGGCGATCCCGCCCGTGCCGGTGAGCATACCGATGAGACGGCCTTCGTCGTAGGCGATGGCGAACTCCCCGTGGGACAGTACGGCAACGTCGAACGGTTCTCATGTCGCCGAGACAGCGCGGTCAAGGGCGCCCATCCCCGGCGCCTGGGCCGTCCCGTTACCCTGACGGGGACTCGGGCTCGACGCGTCCCGGCAGAAGCGTTGGTCGCCAGCGGCCGTGACAACTGGACCGGGGGGTGGGCGTGGGAATGCGGGCCTGGGAGCACCTGCCGTCCTGGACACCCATGTCCCCTGGGCGTCGCCCTTCGGCTGCCCTGTGGAGATGGGTGCCGGCCGGCGAGTCGGTGCAGGTCGGGCCGTCCGTCATCTCCGCCGGCCTCATCTACCTCGGGCGGAACCTGGGCGCCGTCTCCCCGTGGCGCGGGACCGAGCCGGCGATCGTCGACCCCAGCCTGCCCGTCGATCTCACGCGGCCGGAATGGGCCGCCACCGGTCCCAACGAGTGGTCGACCTACGCCGGCCTGTCCCCGGCGAGACGGGCGGCCTACGTCTCCTGGCTGGCCGACGGCCGTTGCGACCCGTCCGTTCCGATCGGCTGCGTCTTCCTGTTCTTCTACGGACTCGAGCGGCGGGCCCTGATCGACAGCCGCTTCGACCGGGAGGCCTTCGACGAACTCCCGGTCATCCAGGCCGAGGTCCAGCGGCTCGTTTCGCTCTACGGGTCGAACCTGACGTGGCGCGGGTACGCCTCGAATTTTCTGGCTGCGCTCGATGTGGTCGCCGGGCGTGACGCGGCCGGTGGGGCCGAGTCGCCGGCGTCGCCCCCGCTCGTCGGCAACAGCTGGGCGGTGGCGCTGGCCCTGAAGCTCGGTCTCGCCCGGTTGGCCGTCGCCGGTCGGCCCGTGCCGGCGGAGTGGGCGCTGGCCTGGGCTCGAGCCCACCCGGAGATCTCGTTGCGGATCCCGGAACCGAATTGCCAGGCGGAGTTCTCTTCGCTCTTCGCTCTCCGCTACCGGGAGCGCTTCGGTAATGGCCTGGCGGTCGAGTCCACCACCCCGCTGCCGCTCCGCTATGGGCCGGCTTCCGGCGGGTTCGGCGGGCCGATCGACCTTCCGGCCCCTGGCCTCTTCGATGTCTCCGAGCTGAAGGCGCCGGTGGGCCAACTGGCGGCCCTCACCCGCGGTGCGGCGCAGTCCCTCGAGCCGTACAGCCGCTGGCTGGGCCGGCACCCGGGCAGCCGAGGGACGCCGGCCGCCACTGCCCTCCTCCCGGCCGAGCTCGTGGCGACCGACACCGTCGAGGCTGTCGAGGCGTTGCGCGCGTGGATCGAAGGGCAGCTGGGGGACGGCGCGATGGCCGACATCGACGGTGCCGGGTTGGCCCGCCAATGGCCGCCGGCGGCCGGCGGGAAGCTCACACGGGCCGATGGGGCCGGTCTCGCACTGCTTCTTGAGGCGCTCGGCTACGGGATCGAGCCGGACGTGCGCTTCGGCGGTCCCGTCGTGGGCGGCGGTCCTGCGGTCCTGTTCCGTCTCGGTCGCTCGGCCCGGGCGGCTGCGCCGATCTCGGCTACGGCGTCCGCCGTCCTCCGACTCGCCGCCGGGGTCGTCGCCGCCACCGGCGATTCCGCCAGCTTCGAGACTGCAGCTGAGCGGATCCAGCAGGAACTGGGTTTCCCCGCCGCCGAACGGCCCCGGGTCGGCGCTCGCCTGCGCTGGTGGGGGGTGGCCGGCCCCGCGGCTGACGCCGCCTGCGACCGGCTGCGAGAGCTCAGCGCGCAGCATCGGGCGACGATCGGTTCCTTTCTCGTGCGCATCGCCGTCCGATGGGGGGCAGCCCTCGGACCGGCCCAGGTGGCGGAGCTCACGAAGGCGTTCGGGCTACTCGCTCTGGACCCGGCCGACGTGGGCCCCCTGGTGGAGGCGACGACCCGAGAGGCGGCGAGGGAGGCGGCGATCGATCGCGTGGACGCCGCCCGGGGCGCAGTCCGCCGGGAGCAGCCCGCCCCCGGGCGGTTCGTCCCCGCCCCTACTGGGCCGCCCCGCTACCTACCCGCCCGCCCCGTGCCCGCGCCTCCGTCCCCCTTCATCCCGAACCCCGAATTCGTCCGGGCGAAGCTCCAAGAAACCGAAACCGTTGCCGCCCTCCTCGGGGAGATCTTCGCCGCCGAAGACCATCCGGGAGCAGTGCCGGCCGCGGCGGCGGCGGCGGGAGAGGACCTCGTCGCCGGCCTCGACGGCGCCCACACGCGGCTCCTCCGGACGCTCTCGGCCCGTGCGAGCTGGACCCGGACCGAGTTCCGGGCGGCGGCGGCCTCGGTCGGGCTCCTCCCCGACGGAGCGCTCGACGTGCTGAACGAATCGACGTTGGAGACCTGCGGTGACGTGGTCTGCGAGGGCGAGGACCCGATCGAGATGAACCCGACCGTCCTCGGCGAGCTCGGCCTGTGAGCGGCGACTCGGGCACGTCCCCCGAGGCCCCATCGCCGTACCCCCAGGGCACGATCCGCCCCCGGGACCGGGACGCCATCGTGCAGTCCCTGCGGGCCGGCGTGGTGCCCCGCCTGGGCCACCAGCACATTCAGGTCGGGCGCGCCCCCGAGGTCAAGGCGCTGCTCCGGGACGTCGACCGGGTGGCCGACGGCGGTTCGTCCGTTCGCTTCATCATCGGTGAGTACGGCTCGGGCAAGACATTCTTCCTGCAGCTGGTGCGGTCCATCGCCCTCGAACGCAAGCTCGTCACCCTCAACGCCGACCTGAGCCCTGACCGGCGCCTCCAGGCGAGCGGCGGCCAGGCCCGCAGCCTCTACACGGAACTGGCGCACAACTTCGCCACGCGGGCCAAGCCCGATGGCGGTGCGCTGGCCAGTGTCGTGGAGCGGTTCGTGTCCACCACACTGGCCGAGGCGACCGAACGGGGCGTCGAGCCGGCGGCGGTGATCGCCGAGCGCCTCGGGTCCCTGTCGGAACTGGTGGGTGGCTACGACTTCGCCGCGGTGATCGGCGCCTACTGGCGCGGCCACGACACCGGCGATGACGCGCTGCAGAGCGATGCCGTCCGGTGGCTGCGGGGCGAGTTCAGCACCAAGACCGATGCCCGCCAGGCGCTCGGGGTGCGGACCATCGTCGATGACGCCAACTGGTACGACCACCTGAAGCTCCTCGCCCGTTTCGTGCGCATGGCGGGCTTCTCCGGCGTGCTCGTGTGCCTCGACGAACTCGTCAACCTCTACAAGCTGGCCCACACCCAGTCCCGCAACGCCAACTACGAGCAGATCCTGCGGATCGTCAACGACAGCCTGCAGGGCAGCGTCGCCGGGCTCGGTTTCGTGTTGGGCGGTACGCCGGACTTCCTGCTCGACACCCGCCGCGGCCTCTACAGCTACCCCGCCCTGCAGTCGCGCCTGGCCGAGAACACCTTCGCCGCCGGTGACCTCGTCGACTACGACGGGCCCGTCATCCGTCTCGCCAACCTCACGCCCGACGACTTCTACATCCTGCTCACGAGGCTCCGTCACGTGTACGCCTCGGGGGACCCGGCCGCCTACCTGTTGCCCGACGAGGCCCTGAGCGCGTTCATGAACCATTGCGCCAAAAGGGTCGGCGACGCCTACTTCCGGACGCCTCGCACCACCATCAAGGAGTTCATCAACCTCCTGGCCGTGCTGGAGCAGAACCCCGGCGTCACCTGGGACGGACTCATCGAGCGGGTCGAGATCGCTCCGGAGGCCAACCCGGACCTGCTCCCGCTGCCCGGCGCCGGAGAGCAACCGCCGGGGGCGGGTGATGACGACCTCAGCAGCTTCCGGCTCTGAGGCCGCCTTCTCGCTGCTCCATCCCGACGTCGCCCGCTGGGTGTGGGAGCAGGGTTGGACGGAGCTGCGGTCGGCCCAGACCGAGGCGTTCGCCCCGATCCTGACCGGCGACACGGACGTCATCATCTCGGCCGCGACCGCGTCGGGGAAGACGGAGGCGGCCTACCTGCCGATCTGTTCGGCGCTGGCCACGACGGGCCCGAAGCCGGGAATCTCGGTGCTCTACGTGAGCCCGCTGAAGGCTCTGATCAACGACCAGTTCGATCGGCTCGACCGTTTGTGTGAGCACCTCGAGATCCCCGTCCACCGTTGGCACGGTGACGTCCCGGGGGCGCAAAAGACCAAGCTGCTCAATGCCCCATCCGGGATGCTGCTCATCACGCCCGAGTCGCTCGAGGCCCTGTTCGTGCTGCGGGGCGCCCAGATCGGCACCCTTCTGGGAGACCTGCGCTACGTGGTCCTCGACGAGCTCCACTCGTTCATGGGGACCGAACGGGGGGCGCAGCTGCAGTCGCTCGTCCACCGGGTCGAACTGGCGGTGCGCCGGCGGGTGCCCCGGATCGCCTTGTCCGCCACCCTGGGAGACATGGGGCTGGCGGCCGAGTTCCTCCGACCGGGGGCCGGGGAGGGCGTACGGCTGATCGTCGCCGACGACGACGACGCTGCGCAGGTGCGCCTGCAGGTGCGCGGCTACCGCATCACGGCCCCCCACCTCGACGGGGCGACCTTACGGGCGGCACTCGAGGCCGGAGACGAGGTCACCTCCGAAGACACGGCCGAGGGCAACGAGCTGGCCATCGCCGGGCACCTGTTCGAAACCCTGCGGGGCTCGGACAACATGATCTTCGCCAACACCCGCACCGAGGTCGAGGTGTACGCCGACCTGCTCACCCGCCGGTCGGAGCAGGCGAGGGTGCCGAACGAGTTCTTCGCCCACCACGGGAGCCTCTCGAAGGAGTTCCGGGAGGAGGTCGAGTCCCGGCTCAAGGACCGGACCCGGCCGGTCAACGCCGTGTGCACCGCCACGCTGGAGATGGGGATCGACATCGGCGACGTCCGCTCGATCGCCCAGATCGGCGCCCCGCCGTCGGTGACCACGACCCGCCAGCGCCTGGGCCGCTCCGGGCGCCGGGGAGACCCGGCCATCCTCCGGTGCTACATCTCCGAGCCCGAGGTCACGGCCAGGACATCCCCGCCCGACGCCCTCCGGGCCGAACTGGTCCAGACCATCGCCATGGTGAACCTGCTGCTCAAGCGGTGGTACGAGCCGCCGGCGACGGGTGAGCTGCACCTGTCCACGCTGGTGCAGCAATTGCTGTCTCTCATCGCCCAGCACGGCGGGGTCCGGCCCGCGGAGGCGTACTCGGCGCTGTGCGGGAGCGGCCCCTTCGCCAACGTCTCCTCCGGTCAGTTCGCCGGCCTCCTGCGGGCTCTGGGCGCCGGCGAGGTGATCGCCCAAGCGGCCGACGGACTGCTGCTGCTCGACGTGCGGGGCGAGCAGATCGTGAACCACTACAGCTTCTACGCCGCCTTCAGCACGCCGCAGGAATGGCGCCTGATCAGCGGCGGCCGCCAGCTGGGCACGCTTCCCATCAGCGACCGGCAACCGCTCCGGCCGGGGAGCCTCATGATCTTCGCCGGCCGCTGCTGGCGGATCGTCGGGATCGACCCGGGAGCCCGGGTCGTCGACCTGGTGCCCGCCCCGGGAGGGAGGCCACCCCGGTTCGGTGGCACCGGCGCCGTGGTGCACGACCGGGTCCGCCAGGAAATGCTGGCCGTCTACCGCGACGGCCCGGTCCCCGGGTACCTCGACGCCACGGCCGCCGAGCTGCTCACCGAAGGTCGCCAATACTTCGCCTTCTACGGGCTCGACGAGCGGGCCGTGATCGACGACGGCCCGGAAAGCTACGTCTTTCCGTGGGCCGGCGACCGTGTCCTCTACACCATTGCCGCCGCCATGACGGCGGAAGGGCTCGATGTCAGCGTGGCCGGCCTCGCCCTCGCCGTGGTCGGGGCCGACGCCGGCGAGATCACCGGCCTGTTCAATGATCTGGCCCGGCGGATGCCGGACCCGGTCGAGCTGGCGGCGTCGGTGGCCAACAAGATCTTTGAGAAATACGACCAACTCCTTCCCGACGAGCTGCTGGCCGCCGGGTGCGCCGCCCGCACCTTCGACTGCCCCGGCGCCTGGAAGTTCCTCCTTCAGTTCGCCTGAGGGCGGGCGACGGCCACCAACAAAAAAAGAGCAGGGCTCGACCGACGCCTACAGGGATTGGATTGTTGGCTGAATTCCGGCTTGGGCGATCTGTCGCTTGATGAACTCCCCAAGTAGGGGTACCGCGAACGAGTACTTGCCGTACCTGTTTTTGTAGATCAGTCCGGCGCTACACAAGGACGCGAGCATCTGGTTAACGTGGCTATTGCTGAAGGAGTTCGCCAACACCTCCGGGGCTTTCGCTACGACCTCCTGCACGGTGAACTCAACGTCCGGCCTGGTCAACATGGCCACCACAATTAGTAGGTCTCTTTGACGATCCGTCACGCGAGCCCAGCGACCAGCGAAGAAGTCAGAGTCCAGCTTGCGAGTGATGGCGTCGAGCGGGACTCGGTCGGGAGTGCCCGACGTGGCCTGCTGAATGAACACGTCGAACACTTCACGGCAGATGAATTGAATGAAATACGGATAGCCGCCCGAGTGCTCGCAGATCGTATCCACCGAGGTATCGGTGAAGACGACCGGACAGCCAGCGTGCTGGATCGGTTTGAGAATGGCTTCCCTGCTTTCTGACTGACTCAGGCGGTCGAGAAAGACAACCCGAAACATCCGTTCGGCGAACGTCCGCGCCTCCACCAGCTTCGGGAATAAGGTCGGCAGGCCCGTTAACGCCAGCATGAAGGGGATGCCTTTGCGCTGGATCGACTGGAACACGTCCAGAATCAATGAGAGTGGGTACTCCTCTTTGCCGGCGTGATCGGCGAGGTTCTGTGCCTCGTCATAGGCAAAGATCAGCCCCCGCTTGCCCTGGGCCGCGAGGTACTTCCAAGAGAGCTCGAGCACGGCTTTGAGGCGGTCTGACACCAATCCGGGCGTGTTGTTGTAGACCGTGAGAAGTGCGTTGAAGTCGAGCCTCGAGGGGATCTCAAGGGGCAGTGACTTGAAGCCCGGTTTGGGCAAGCTCTCTGTGGATGTAACGACGGACGACGTCACCACTGACAGGTCCGCCAGAATGCGGACTGCCAGCTTCTCCTCCGTGACGCTCGTCGACTCCGAAAGGTCGGTCCCAACCCAGAGCCAACCAGACGCCATGGCCAACGGCTTGAACACCTCGAGCAGCACCGTCTTCCCGACGCCTCGGAGACCGGTGAGCACCAGGTTCTCCAAGATGGTCTCTTGCTCGAGCAGGCGCGCAAACTCTGCCAATTCCGTCTGACGTCCTGCAAGGTGAGGGGGCATATGGCCGGCGCCAGGTCTAAAGGGGTTCCTGAACTGGCTGGCCTGGGCCGTTGCTTGGGGAGTCATTTCGCCAGAGTAACATACTATTAGCCTGGAAGCTAAAAGTAGTCTCTTGGCTAACAACAGGTTACTCTGCGCCCGCTGCGTCCGACTCAGGCGCTCTACGTCCTGACCCACGCCTCAGACGCCGCCCGCCGCATCCTCGCGGACCGGGACCGGTTCGATCTCGGTCCTGCCCGGTCACCGTCGGGCTGACCGGTAACCGCTCCTCCGGGGCCGCCGTGGGCTACAACACACAGGTGTCTAAGCCACGAGGAGGGCCATGACCGAGATCGTCGGTGGCAGAGGGAGAGGGCGCCGCAACCTGCCCGTGGACGTCTGGGGGAACCGTCGGCGCATCCTGCGGGGCGCGGGCTACAGCATCGTCGGCATCATCGCCCTCGTGCTCCTGGTCACGCTGATGGCCAGCGTCCGCAAGACACCCCGGGACCAGGTCGGCATCTCCTACGGCGGCGGGCCCATCGAAGGCCAGCATTTCCAGGGGATCCGCCAGCCCGGCTCGAGCCTGTTCATCAACGGGTTCGCCGACAAGCTGTACCTCTACCCGGTCACCCAGCGGAACTACATCATCTCCCGGCGGGCCGACGAGGGGGACGTGGTCGGGGAGGACAAGGTGACCGCCCCCTCCAAGGACCGGATCCCCATCACGTTCCAGGTGGCCGTCTACTTCAAGCTCAACACCGACAAGCTGCGGAAGTTCCACGAGCAGATCGGGCTCAAGTATCGGTCGTGGACCGACGAGGGGTTCCGCCGGATGCTGAACGAGTCGTTCCGCCAGCAGATCGAGTTCGCCCTCCAGCGTGAGGCGCGCGCCTACGACGTGAGCGATCTCTACGCCAACCAGGCCGTGCTCACCGACGTCCAGGGCAAGGTCGGCGCCGTGCTCAAGGAGAACGTGAGCTCGGTACTGGGCGACGAGTACTTCTGCGGGCCCACCTTCCGGCCCGGTGCGGGCTGCCCGGACTTCACCTTCGTGGTCAAGGAGATCGCCATCCCCGACGGCGTGAAGGCGGCCTTCGAGGCGAACCGCACGTCGGAGATCAGCATCCAGACCAAGCAGAACGAGGTGGCGCAGCGGGCCGCCGAAGCCGACGGCATCCGCAAGCTCAGCGAAGCCCTCGCCGCCGCCGGCCAGAATTACGTGCTCCTGAAGGCCATCGAGTCGGGCAAGGTCGACTTCTGGGTGCTGCCGGAGGGGAGCAACCTGACGATCCCGACGCCGCCCCGCCAGCCGGGCGGGTGAGCCCGGTCGTGCCGGGGAAGGCGCTGCTCGCCGTTCCGGTCATGATCGCGTTGGCCGGGCTGGTCGCCGCCCGCCGGTCGAGAACGGGCATGTCCCTACCCAAGCCGAACCGTTTGCAGGAACCGGTCGTGGCCTTCGCCAATGCAGAGACCTCGGCTGTCTGACGCCGGACGGCAGGATCCGGTTGGCAGCCCTGTTGCTGTTCGGCAAGCAGCCCCAGACGGGTAACCGGCGGTTCGGAATCGACGTAATCCTGGCGCCGCTGCTCGACGGAGAGGACGGCCCCGCCCGCAGACCCGCTCCGCCCGCCGATCCGACTCACGACAGGTGTTCGCAGCCGGAGCGAGCGGCTTCCTACGAACCCGTTCACCGGCCCAGCTCCGCGTCGGCGATCACGAACCCGCCCGAGT